>JBLHMP010000008.1:0-68594 GCA_047623555.1 Granulosicoccus sp. | reverse complement strand
TTCACGACGGTCTTCTTGGGAAAGAAATTTGGGGCAGATCATAGCCGAAGGAGAATCCATTTCCCCTCGAACATCAACAACTTCTTCGGGTTCTTAAGGACGCGCAGTATACCTTTATTTTCAATAGACAGTTTCAGCCTTGGCAGACCATGAAAACAGCTTGCTGGGCTATCTGGCTGGACAGACAGGGGGGCAGGCTGGGGGCTGAACGGGCTCTATCCTACCACTTTGGCTGTCTCATCGCGTAAATTGGTCAACTCGCCCAGGGCTTCGTCAATTTGTGAGCGCTGGCTGGTCAGCTCAATGATCTGACGATTGGCCATTTCAAGAAACGCCCGGTTTTGTGCCGCAGTGCCGTCATTTTCATAGATCATCAACCACTGGCGGATTTCTTCCAATTGAAAGCCAAATTTCCGACCGCGCAGAATCAGCTCCATCCGGGCACATTCACGTGAGCCATAGAACCGCGACCGGTTTTCCCGGTCCGGCTGCAGCAGTTCAATATACTCATAATAGCGCAACGTCCGTGGGGTAACTTCAAAGCGGGCGCACATCTCTTTGAAAGACACTCGATCGTCTGACATTCCAACCTCGTTTTTGGTCAGTTGACGGTACGTCGTTGTGTGTCCAAGCGCAACAGGCAGGCTTGCCCTTTGGGCGTGAGACTGTTCAAAAAGGTGAAACACCCCGGTGCAGGAGTTTCAGCCTTGGCAGACCAAACAAAAATGGCGCGACAGTTTATTCAGGCGATCCCACATGCCAGGGCGTTGGGCATGGAATTGACCGAAATTGGCAATGGTCAGGCTGCTATCACGATGCCCTATGCCGATCATATCGTTGGCGATCCCAAAACCGGCGTCATTCATGGCGGCGCGGTCAGTGCGGTGATGGACACCTGTTGCGGTGCCGCCGTGATGAGCCATCCGTCGGGCCCCACCGGCACCGCCACTATTGATTTGCGCATTGATTATATGCGTGCCGCAACGCCGGGCCAAGCCGTCACTGCGCGCGCCACCTGTTATCACGTAGGCCGGTCCGTGGCGTTTGTGCGGGCTACGGCGACGGACGTGGACACCGGTAATCCGGTGGCCACAGCATCCGGGTCATTCACCGTCGAGAGCCAATCCGGCGCCTTTTTGGACAAAGGCAAATGAGCGCGCGCAAAAAGCCAGAACCGGCCCAACTGGTTAAACAACGCCGTGACGCCGCCCTTGCAGCCCTGGTTGACGGTGTGCCCTACATTCGGTTTCTGGGCATCGAATTTGACCGGCATGGCGATGAGTTGACCGCCATCCTGCGCTTTGACGACAAGCTGATTGGTAATCCGTTCCTGCCCGCGTTGCACGGCGGTGTGACGGCGGCGTTTATGGAGGTGACCTCGATCATCACTCTTAGCATGGCGCATCTGTGGCAAGATATCGAATTCGGCGACATTGATGCCGCGCTGATGCAGCAGGGCGACCTGCCGCGCCTGCCCAAGACCATTGATTTTACCGTGGATTATCTGCGATCAGGCCTGCCGCGCGATGCCTATGCGCGGGCCACAATTGCGCGGGCTGGTCGGCGGTATGCATCGGTGCAGGTCAAGGCCTGGCAAGACAATCGCGATAAACCGTTTGCTCAGGCCTCGGGGCATTTTCTGATGCCGGGACGCGGGGCCGGGCATGGCGATGGACATGACTGAGACTGTTGCGCCGGTCACCCATCGTCGGGTTCTGGCGATTGCGCTGCCGATCATGCTGGCCAATGCCACGGTGCCCATATTGGGGGCGGTGGATACCGGTGTGGTTGGCCAATTGGGGGCTGCGGCCCCTATAGGAGCCGTTGGGATTGGCGCCATCATCCTTGGCGCGATTTACTGGATTTTCGGTTTTCTGCGCATGGGCACCACCGGGCTGACCAGTCAGGCGCTTGGGGCCGGGGACAAGGCCGAAGTTGCGGCTTTGCTGACTAGGGCGTTGCTGATCGGGCTCGGCGCTGGCGTTCTGTTTATCGCAATTCAACTGCCGCTGTTCTGGGCGGCGTTTCAGATGTCACCGGCCAGCCCCGAGGTCGAATCGCTGAGCCGGGATTATATGCGTATCCGCATCTGGTCGGCCCCAGCTGCGATTGCGATGTTTGGCATCACCGGCTGGCTGATCGCACAGGAACGCACGCGGGCGGTTTTGATCATTCAGGTGTGGATGAACGGGCTGAACATCCTGTTGGACCTGTGGTTTGTGCTGCGGCTTGACTGGGGTGTCAGCGGCGTGGCGCTGGCGACATTTTTGGCGGAATGGACCGGGCTTGGGCTTGGATTATGGTTTTGCCGTGCTGCGTTCCGGTTGCCGGACTGGCGCAATTGGGTGCAGGTGTTTGACCGGGGCCGCCTGTGGCATATGGGCAAGGTTAATACCAACATTATGCTGCGCTCGCTACTGTTGCAGGCGATGTTCATATCGTTCCTTTTTGTTGGCGCGGGCTTTGGCGACGTGACGCTGGCGGCCAATCAGGTGTTGTTGCAATTTTTGATGATCAGCGCCTACACGCTGGACGGTTTTGCCTTTGCCGCCGAGGCTATGGTTGGGCAGGCGATGGGCGCGCGCCAACGCGCGGTGTTGCGCCATGCTGCGTTGATCGCCGGGTTCTGGGGCGCAATTGGATCATTGGGTCTGACGCTGGTGTTCGCGCTGTTTGGCGGGGCGTTGATTGACCTGATGACCACGTCAGGTGAGGTGCAGCAAGAGGCGCGCGCCTATCTGATCTATATGATTATGGCACCCATTGCCGGCTGTGCGGCGTTCATGCTGGACGGTGTTTTTGTCGGGGCCACCCGAACGGCTGACATGCGCAACATGATGGCGATCAGCTTTGTTCTGTATTGCGCCGCCGCGTTTGCCTTGGTGCCGACCTATGGCAATCATGGGCTGTGGATTGCATTGCTGACATCATTTGTGGCGCGTGGCGCAACGATGGCGCTGCGCTATCCGGCACTGGAACGACAGGCTGATCTAACGTGAAAATGGCGCGTGTGGAGTGATTCATCACGCGCCAAAATTCGGCTAACCAGATGTCTGGGCGAAAGCCCCGGTCCTTCGCAGCGTTGCCCGGTCCTTTGCAGCGTTGTGGGTGTCTCGCGCTCAATCTGTGTCGCGGATCAAACGCAAGCCGCTTTAAAGCGTTTCGCGTTCAAGTTGGTTCAAAATTGAATGGGAAACGCGTGCCCTATTAATGCGATGCACGCGTTTCGCGTTGTATCTTGACCAGAGTCCAACGCGAAACGTTTTAGTTTGCAGGTACGTAGGGATCGGTGGTGCCGGTTGGAATTGACGGCTCGTCCACCAGTGATTGAAGATGTGCGTTCAGCGCCCGCATGACCGGCCCCCCAACCCAGGTGTTGCTTTGGATAACCGTTGAAACCGGACGCTCTTTGCGCGGGTCATTGATCACCGGAGCCGGAAATTCCTTGACTGGCGACCCATAGCCCTCATCCATTTCCTTGAACGCAACTTTCCAGCCATGCCATTTTACCGCAAACAGATCTGGACCCAGATAAACGATCACCGATTCCCTTGGCGAAATGGCCGTCGCGCCGGTGATGAAATTAACCTGTTTCACCCCATCAACGATCCTGTCATCAGGAATCGTACCCCCGGCAATGGCCGCCAATGTTGGCAACAAATCCATTTCGTGAACAATCTCTTTGTTGACGCTGCCTGCCGGAATATGCCCGGGCCAGCGCATGATAAACGGAACCCGCAGCGATCCTTTGAGCCCGGTGAAATACGTCCCACGCCAAGGGCCGGGAAAACTGGCGTCCTCAAAAAAGTCGCCGCCATTGTCGGAGGTAAAGATAACAATGGTGTTATCTGCAATACCCTGCGTTTTGAGCGCATCCAGAACCTGGCCGGTATAGGCGTCCATTTGCATCAGCAAATCGCCCCGTACACCATTGCCGGATTTCCCGTCAAAATCGGCATGTGGTATTCTGGGCTGGTGGGTCTGAGTATAGGGCAGAAACAGAAAGAACGGGTCTTCAGTTTTGGCTTCACGCTCAATAAAGGCGACAGCGCGGTCGGTAATCTCGGCATCAATGCGGGCGCGCATAGGTAAATCAAACCGCTCAACCGGCTTTGATTTCTCGCCTTTGCGTTCTTGCCAAACCATGGGTTCTTTCAATACCATAGCGGATGGATGCAGGGATGCGATTGTTGTCCGGCCAAAAACTTTCATTTGAAGAATTGGGCAGGCTGTACCATTCATCAAACCCTTGATCAGTAGGTAACCGCCCCTCGCGGTCACCAAGATGCCATTTGCCGTACATCGCGGTGCTATAGCCGACATCCGAGAACATTTCGGCCATGGTGTATTCCCACTGGGTCACCCCGTAAGGCAGGCCCGACCCCATAGCGACCGTCGAATTACCGCTGCGGATCGCATAGCGACCGGTCAACAACGCCGCCCGACTCGGGGTGCATTGGGCCTAGACGTTGGAATTCATCAGCCGCATCCCCTCGGCCGCCAATGCATCAAGCCGGGGCGTGGCCGCGCCCCGTATCACACCGCCGCCATAGCTGCCAAGCTCTCCGTGGGCCAGGTTGTCCATCAGAATCAAAACAACGTTTGGCCGCGTTTCTTGTGCAACCGCAGCAAAGCCGGTTTAGTTGCAAAAATTTTTGTGAGGCGTTTGATTTTCATGATGCCTACTTGATTAGACAGGTAAAATTAACATGTTATGTATATACTAACACCGGAACATATTAAAGGCTGTGTCACAAACGTATCTGAAAAATTGCGTATTTTCAAATTTCTGAAAATTGCTTCTTGGGGGCGACTCTGGCGCCAATGTACTTTGATTTCCTCTGTACTTATCGCGCTGGCCGGACCTAACGTGGGGTTTGCCGGATCTAGCGATGGGCCACGTTCTTTCCCACTTTTGCCAAAAGATGTTAACCTTTTGACCGCGTATGCCCTATCGCAAAGCGGCAACCAGTTGCTTGATCCCGGTCAAACCATACCGGACGCAAAAACCGACGCAAGCATCGGGATCCTTCAATATAGCCGCAGCTTTAGCGTGAACGGCAACATTGCCGCCGCTTTTGTGGCGCTGCCATTTGCGAACGTCAAAGGCGGGGTTCCTCTGGGTGGTGGCTCAAATACTGTATCAACCTCTGATACCGCTTTTGGCAGCCTGATTCTGGGTGGTGTTCTTGGGATTGTCGGCTCACCGGCGCTTTCGGGGCAGGGCTTTGCACGCCACAAACCCGGCTTTCAGCTTGGCGTGGTTGGTAACTGATGTTGTCGACCGGCACGTATGACCCCAACCGGATTATCAGCATCGGATCAAACAGATTTGGGGGCAACTTGTCGTCCCGGTTACATTTTCATTTGGCTCATCCAATGTCGATCCAAATCTGACCACCCTTGAAATCCTGCCCTCGATACCTGTTTTCGGCAATAATGATAACCCCAGTGGCGGCGCAACGGTCACCGGGCAAAAACCGCTGTTTTCGCTTGAGGCAGATGTCACACGAAACCTGAATGGCAAAGCCTGGGTCTCATTTGGTGGGATTTGTAATTGGGGTGGGGTAACCTCAGTAGACGTTATTTGGAACGATAATCTACGGGAATCCCTCGGATTGGCTGCGTCGGTGAATTTTCCAGTGAATTCATCAACATCTATCAAAGTTTCCTATGGCGCAATGACAATGGCAAGGATGGGAAACTCTTGCGGGTCGTTACACCCTTCGCATTCCAAGGTGTCGGTTTTACAGCCAATCGGCCCGTTTGGTTCCCACCGCATCCGCGACACAGGCAAAGCCGTCACGTTGCAGCAACTGATCCAATCCGTTGGCGATATCCACCGCCAGTGACAGCCCCTGATAGACCAGCGCGGTATAAAGCTGCACCGCGGATGCCCCGGCACATATCTTGGCATAGGCCTGTTCGGCAGAGCCGATGCCGCCGACGCCGATCAGTGGAATGGCGCCATCGGTCAGCAGGCTAAGCTGTGCCAAAACGCCGGTTGAGCGTTCAAACAACGGCGCGCCGCTTAACCCGCCCATCTCGTCCTTATGCGCTCCATGTAATCCGTCGCGCGACAGGGTGGTGTTGGTGGCGATGATCGCGTCAATGCCGGTTTCAAGCGCGACATCAGCCACATCAGCCAACTCGTCCGGGCTCAAATCCGGGGCGATTTTCAGGAATAGCGGCAGCGGGTTGGGCAAGCTGTTGCGCGCCTCAATGACCTGAGCCAATAACGCGGACAACGCCGCTTTGCCCTGCAAATCACGCAGCTTTTCGGTGTTGGGCGAGGACACGTTTACCGTGGCAAAATCAATATGCGCGCCACAGCGTAGCAAGACCTGTACAAAATCATCGGGACGATCGCTGCTGTCTTTGTTGGCACCCAGGTTAAGCCCGATCACCCCAGTCTGGGGCCGGTCCGCCAGGCGATCGGCAATCGCGCCCATGCCGTCATTGTTAAAGCCAAAGCGGTTGATCGCGGCCTTGTCCTGCGCCAATCGAAACAACCGGGGCCGGGGATTTCCCGGCTGGGCGCGCGGCGTGGCGGCGCCAACTTCGACAAAGCCAAACCCGGATTGTGACAGCGGCCCGAGCACGGCTGCGTTTTTGTCAAATCCAGCGGCCAGACCAATAGGATTGAGCAGATCTAACCCGGCAATCTGTGTGCGCAAACGGCTGGAGGACACCGGCCCACCGGGCAAATCGGCCAGCCCAAATTTCAACGCCTTGAGCGCCAGACCATGTGCGGTTTCGGGATCGACTAAACGCAGGGCGCGCAATCCGACCTGTTCAAACATGCTCATGTAACGTCGAGGAATTGATGCACGCCACTCAGCAATGGCATCGGCTTGGCCCATAAAACATCGCTCAACTGCAGCGCGCGGTAGAGATGTGGAAACAGCGCGTCACCACGCGACACTTCCCATTTCAATGCATCGCCAAGGCCCGAGGCCTCAACCGCCAACACCAGCAACCCATCCACACCGGCGAAATGTTTCGCCGCAGTTTCTGCCGCCTGTTCAGCCGTTGAGAAATGCACAAAGCCGTCGGCCAGATCGATCGGCGCCCCAAGGGTTTCGCCATCAGCCTGCAACGCGGTCCATTCGTCGGCCCGGAATATTTTATAGATCAGCATGGGCGCGGTGTGCCTTGGTCACGGCGGGGAATCAAGGCTGTTTCGCGTCGTATGTAATTTCGAACGTAAACTTCGGGTAAACTTTGCCGTTGAACCTTTGACTCGCGTCTCAAAGCATCGCACCATCTGCGCAATTACAAACCTAGGGAGATGTTCAAATGATGAACCGGATTTTAACCAGTGTGGCGGCCCTTGGCCTGAGTGCTGGCGCCGCGATGGCGGACTACCAACTGACGATCTTACACACCAATGATTTCCACTCGCGGTTTGAGCCGGTCAGCAAATATGACAGCGGCTGCCGCGATGGCGACAATGCCGAGGGCAAATGCTTTGGCGGCACCGCACGTCTGGTCACCGCGATTGCCGATGCCCGGGCGCGGTCGAACAATTCGATCCTGGTGGATGGCGGCGATCAGTTTCAGGGATCGCTGTTTTATACCTATTACAAAGGCAAAGTCGCCGCCGAGATGATGAACAAGCTTGGTTATGACGCGATGACCGTTGGCAACCACGAATTTGATGATGGCCCCGAAGTTTTGCGCGGCTTCATGGATGCGGTTGATTTTCCGATTGTGATGTCCAACGCTGATGTATCTGCCGAAGAATTGCTCGCTGACAAGCTGATGAAATCGGTTGTCATCGAACGCGGCGGTGAAAAGATCGGCCTGATTGGTCTGACGCCACAAGATACCGACGAGTTGGCCAGCCCCGGCCCGAATATCACATTCTCTGATCCGGTTGCCGCCGTGCAGGGCGAAGTCGACACGTTGACCGCACAAGGTGTGAACAAGATCATCGTGTTGTCACATTCCGGTTATGTGGTCGATCAACGCGTTGCCGCAGGAACCACCGGTGTTGACGTGATTGTTGGCGGCCATTCCAACTCATTCCTGAGCAACACATCAGATCGTGCCGTTGGCCCATACCCCACTATGGTCGGCGATACGGCGATTGTGCAGGCCTATGCCTATGGTAAATACTTGGGTGAACTCAACGTGACCTTTGACGATGATGGCAACGTGATCTCGGCCACGGGCGAGCCGCTTTCGATGGACGGAACCGTCGCTGAGGATGCCGGAACCGTTGAACGTATCGCCGAATTGGCCATGCCGTTGGATGAGATCCGCCAGAAAGTGGTGGCGCGTTCCGCAGGCCTGATCAATGGCGACCGGGCCGTGTGCCGCGTGCAGGAATGCGCCATTGGCAATCTGGTGGCCGATGCCATGCTGGCCCGTGTGGCCGAACAGGGTGTGACCATTGCGATTGCCAATTCGGGTGGTCTTCGGGCCAGCATCGAGGCCGGTGATGTGACCATGGGCCATGTGCTGACGGTACTACCGTTTCAGAACACGCTGTCGACGTTTCAGATTGATGGTGCCGGTATTATTGCGGCGCTTGAAAACGGTGTCAGCCAGGTTGAAGAGGTCAAAGGCCGCTTTCCACAGGTTGCCGGTCTGACGTTCAGCTGGGACATGTCGGTTGCGCCAAACGAGGGGCGTGTGTCGGATGTGATGGTTGTTTCAGGTGACGGATTTGCTCCAATTGATCCAAACGCGACCTATATGGTGGTGACCAATAATTACGTTCGTAATGGCGGTGACGGCTATAAGATGTTCAAAGGCGACGATAAAATGGCCTATGACTTTGGTCCTGATCTGGCCGATGTGACTGCGGAATACCTGGCGGCAAATGCGCCGTATCAGCCCTATACCGATGGTCGTATCAAGCAGAAGTAATCTTAACTTTTATCGGCTAAGAACGAACTGGCGCGCTGGTCAACGGCGCGCCTGTTTTCTATTGTGGGCCTTATGTGTGGTCGACTTTCAGTAACCCAGCCAACCGATGCAATGGCACAATTGTTTGCGGCGCGTCCGGCTAACGATCTGCCGGATGTGCCCAATTATAACGTTTGTCCGACCAACAAGGTGCATGTTGTGCGGCTGGGCGAGATGGGGCGTGAGCTGACGCCGATGCGCTGGGGGTTTCTGCCGCATTGGTACAAGGCCGAGAACGCCGGGCCGCTATTGATCAATGCGCGCGCCGAAACCCTGGCCGAGAAACCGGCGTTTCGCGTTGCCTGTCGCGAACGGCGTTGCCTGATCGCGGCGACCGGGTTTTATGAATGGACCAAAACCGCGGATGGCGCGCGACTGCCGTGGTATATTCAGCGTCGCGATGGTGCCCCGATGGCGTTTGGTGGGATATGGCAATCGTGGAACAAGAACGATCCGCAAACGACCTGTGCCATCATCACCACCGCGGCCAACGGGCATTTGTCCGCGATCCACCACCGGATGCCGTTGATTGTGGAACCCGTTGATTGGGGGTTGTGGCTGGGGGAACAGGGCAAGGGGGCGGCAACGCTGATGGCCCCCGGTGATGATGAGGTGCTCGAGTATTTTCGGGTCGATCCGGTGGTCAATTCCAACCGCGCCAGCGGGCCAGATTTGACCGATCCAATCGACGCCTAAACCGGGCCGCATTAGGCGTCGTTTACCACCTCGGCAAACTTGGTGAAAAACTTGCCTGACAGCTTTTTCGCCGTGCCCTGAATTAGCCGACTGCCCAATTGCGCGATCTTGCCGCCAACCTGCGCCTTGGCGGTATAGCGCAAAATCGTCTCGTCGCCGTCCTGCTCAAGCGTCACATCGGCGCCCCCCTTAGCGAACCCCGCAGCGCCACCTTTGCCTTCGCCAGTCAGCGACATGGCGTCGGGCCCATCAGAGGTATCCAGTTTGACTACCCCGGCAAAGCGCGCCTTGACCGGGCCGATTTTGAGCACAACTTTGGCCTCAAGATCGGTTGGCGAATGGGCAATCAACTCTTCGCAGCCCGGAATGCACTGGGCCAGAATGTCAGGATTGTTCAGCGCTGCAAAGATCACGTCTTTGGGGGCTTTGATGCGGATTTCGTCGTTCAGTTCCACGGGGCTATTCCTTGTTGGTCAGTATTTTAGGTTGATTGGGCGCAGACGCCGGTCTTGTCCACACCAATGCTATCGCTATTTCGCCAAAGCACAATCTCGGCCAGCACCGACAATGCAATTTCATGCGGATCAACGCCTTTGATATCGAGGCCGGCAGGCGATTTCAAACGACTGGCATCAATGCCCGCATCGGCCAGTTTGGCGCATAAAACATCGGCCTTGCGCCGCGACGCCACCATCGACACCCGCCGCACCGGGCTGGTTACAGCGGCACGCAACGCGGCCAGATCACCGTTGCCCTGCGAGGCGACGACCACAAAATCGCGCGGCGTCAGGGTGAACATGCTCAGGTCATCACCGTCTGGTACACAGACCCGCAATCCGGCCAATTCCGCGTGCGCGGCAAGGGCCTGTGATATCGGTGTTGCGCCAAAAATCAACAGCTGCGGCGGATGTGCGTAGGGCTCAATCAACAGATCAACCGTGCCACCCGAGGGGCAGCCGCTTTTGTAGGTTTGCACATCGTCGTTCAACGCGACGATCTTGTCGGCGGGTTTGACGCTGATGACCTGCGGTGCGCCTTTGGTGATCGCATCCGTCGCCGCATTGCGCACGGCGCGTTGCACACAGGCGCCGCCCAGATGGCCGATAATTTCGCCGCTCTCGGTCACGGCGGCCTTGGCCCCTGCCTTGGCCGATGTGGCATCAGCGGTGCGCATCACTGTGGCGATGACAAAGGGCGCACCCTGTTGGCGCAGGGTTTCCACCGTGTCGAATATGTCAAATCGGGCCATGTCCGTGTCCTTTACAACTTGGCAAATTCAGGTTCCAGCGCGGCCAGCGCATCCAGGGTATTGGCCGGCAGATGCGCATCCAGATAGGGCAGGGCGGCAGTCATTGCCGCCGCCACTGGCGCGTAATCCCGCCAGCCTTTCAACGGGTTAAGCCAGATGATTCGCCCAGCCTTGCGCCTGATTCGCGCCAGTACATCGCCCAACGCATCCGCGTCCTGCGTGCAATAGCCATCCGACAGGATTACCACGACGGTGCGCCGGTTCAGCGCGCGGGCGCCATAGCCAGTGACAAATTTGTCCAGACAGCCCGCGATGTCCGTGCCACCGCCAAACCCCTCGGCAATCAGCGACAACCGCCCGGCGGCACGCAGCGTGTCATGGTCACGCAAGGCGTCCGTGACCCGCATCAGACGGGTGTGAAACAAATAGGCATCGGCGTTGGTGCCGCTATCGACCAACCCCTTGAGGAACGCCAGAAACACCCGCGCATAGACCGTCATCGACCCGCTCACGTCACAGATCGCCACGATCTGCATGGGGCGCGGGGGCCGGGCTTTGCGGAACAAATCCATAGGCTCGCCGCCACGTGCGAGCGACGCGCGCAAAATACGCCGCATATCCAGCGCCGCGCCGCGCCGCGCCTGTTTGCGCCGCCGCGACCGCCGGTCACGAATAGCATGGGCAAGGCGGCGGGCGATCTGTTCGGCCTGTTTTTGGCTGTCTTCATCCATCAATTCGCGCAAATCACGACGCGATATATTGTCGGTTTGAGTGGCGATCAACTCGCCATCAGTGCCGTCCGCCTCGCCAAAGCCCGTGTCTGGTGTGACGTTGTCCATCCCGGGATCGTCTCCCTCGTCACTGTCTTCAATATGCCGCTGCCACAGCATCGGACGGGCGGTCTGAACACGGATATGATCGCTTTTGGTGGTATCAGTGCGCTGCTTGCCCGCATTGAACCAAAAGGCGTCAAACAGGTCGTCAAACCGGCCCCAACTATCGACATCCCCGGTCAGCAAAGCGCCCAATGCCTGTCGTGCCTGCTGCGGATCGGTGGCGTCAACCTCGGCCAACGCCGCCAGCGCGTCGCTGGTTTCTTGGGGCCCGGCCTTGATGCCATTCATCCGCAAATGCGCCACAAAACCGACCAAACGATCCGCCACGCCAGCGGCGCGGGTGGGGAAATGAGTGACACCCATCAGGCGACCTTGCCGATTAGCCGGTCCATAACTTCGCGCGGCGCGGCGTCCCGATCCGCGGCGGTTTTCAGCAGGCACACAAGCGTCGCTTGCAATGTTTCGGGGTCTTGCGCCAGATCGTTTAACCCCAAACCAGAAAGCGCCGCCGCCCAGTCGAGCATCTCTGCAATACCCGGTATTTTTTCCAAATCTTCGCGGCGGATATCTTGCACAACGCTGATGATCTGGCGGGCAAGACGTGGCTCAAGCCCCGGCATGCGCGCGGTCAGGATCGCCAGTTCGCTGTCGCGATCCGGATAGTCGAGATAGGCATACAAACAGCGCCGCCGCAGCGCATCCGACAGATCGCGCGTGCCATTGGCGGTAAGGATCACAATTGGCCGGGTCTTGGCCGTTATTGTGCCAAGTTCGGGAATGGTGATTTGAAAATCTGATAGAATTTCAAGCAGGTAGGCCTCAAATTCTTCGTCAGCGCGGTCGATTTCGTCGATCAAAAGTACCGGCGGGATCGTCTGGCTGATCGCCTCAAGCAAGGGGCGGCGCAACAGGTAATCATCTGAGAATAATTGCGCCTCGGTCGTGCCGTTGGATTTTTCAGACGCCCGAATGGCCAGCAATTGCCGCTGATAATTCCATTCATAAATCGCGTGCGACGCGTCCAGACCTTCGTAACATTGCAATCGAATCAGCCGTGTATCGCTCAGCGTCGCCAGCGCTTTGGCGACTTCTGTTTTACCGACACCGGCTGGCCCTTCGATCAGCAACGGGCGCCCCAACTGGATCGCCAGATGCAACGCCATCGACAGACGATCATCCGCGACATAGCCGGTTTTGGCTAGATCAGTTTGCAACGTCAGATAGCTCACGGCGTGATTTCAACCTCAGCTTCGACTTCAATGGCAAAGTTCATCGGTAGGCCCGCAGTCCCGATGGCTGATCGCGCATGCCGCCCGACGTTGGGGCCAAAAACATCAACGATCAGATCGCTAAAGCCGTTGATAACCAGATGTTGTTCGCTGTAGCCCGGCGCCGAATTCACCATGCCAAACACCCGATTCCAGCCGATAATTCGGTCCAGATCACCTATTTCGGCTTTGACGTTGGCCAGTACCGCCAACGCAATATCGCGCGCTGCATCATAGCCCTGTTGGGTGGTAAATTCCGTGCCCAATTGCCCAAATGGCCCGCCGATGCTGCCATCAGCGTTTGATTTCGGATGCCCCGAGATCAGCACAAGTGATCCGCGGACATTTACAAAGCTGAACGGAAGTTTCAGGCCCACCGGAAGGTGCGTCGGCGCGGGCAGTGTCAGGTTAAGCGCCAGTAGGCGGTCGTCTGTTTTGGACATAGTTTTCTCCTTTTGAGGGTAACGTTGGCCGGGCGCAAAAGCCCGGCCAACGTTACCCTATCAGCCATGTAGTCCCAGATCATTGGCGGTTTTCCAAATCCGCCAATGGTCATGTGGCATGTGGCTTTGGGTCAGGCCAAAACTGCGAAACGCATCATGCACCGCATTTGAGAAACACGGCACGCCGCCGACATTGGGCGATTCACCCACGCCTTTGGCCCCAATCGGGTGATGCGGGCTCGGGGTTGTTGTATGGTCGGTGGTATAGACCGGCGTTTCCACCGCTGTGGGGATGAAAAAATCCATCAGCGTCGCGGTGGTGACATTGCCCATATCATCATAGGCGAGCTCCTGTCCCAGCGCGATGGCCAGCGCCTCGGTCAGGCCGCCATGCACCTGTCCCTCGATGATCATCGGGTTGATCCGGGTGCCGCAATCGTCCAGCGCATAGAAACTGCGAATGTCGACCTCGCCGGTATCTACGTTGATATCAAGCACGCAAATATAGGCGCCAAACGGATAGGTCATGTTGGGCGGATCATAATAGCTGACCGCCTCAAGGCCGGGTTCAAGGCCCGGAATTGCCTGGCTATAGGCAACAAAGGCCAGCTCTTTCATTGTTTTAAACCGCTCTGGCGCACCTTTGACCACAAACCGGTCGATGTCGAATTCTACATCATCATCATGCACCTCGAGCAGATAGGCCGCGATCATCTGCGCCTTGGCGCGAATTTTGCGCCCCGCCATCGCGGTGGCCGCCCCGGCAACCGGGGTTGAGCGTGATCCATAAGTGCCCAATCCGTAAGGTGCTGTATCGGTATCGCCTTCCTCAATGGTGATGTCATCCGCCGGGATGCCAATTTCAGACGCGAGGATTTGCGCAAACGTCGTTGCGTGGCCCTGACCCTGACTGATGGTCCCAAGCCGTGCGATCGCCGTTCCGGTCGGATGAATGCGAATTTCGCAGCTGTCAAACATGCCGAGGCCCAGAATATCGCAATTTTTCACCGGTCCGGCCCCAACGATTTCGGTGAAATGCGTCAGGCCAATGCCCATCAGCTTGCGGGTTTTCCCGGCGTTGAAATCGGCAAGATTTTGGGCCTGCTCGGTACGCAAGTCATCATAGCCAACCGATTTCAGCGCCTTGTCCCAGGCCGTGTGGTAATCGCCGCTATCGTATTCCCAGCCAAGCGCCGAATTATATGGGAACTGTTCCTTTTTGATGAAATTGACCCGCCTGATTTCGGCGGCATCCATACCTAGTTTCGCCGCCAGAATTTCAATCATCCGTTCGATGAAATAGATCGCCTCGGTCACCCGAAATGAGCAGCGATAGGCAACGCCGCCCGGTGCTTTGTTGGTATAAACCCCGTCAACACACAGATAAGCCACAGGAATATCATAGGACCCGGTGCAAATGCTCATAAATCCGGCGGGGAATTTGGTCGGGTCGGCACAGGCGTCAAAACCGCCATGATCGGCCAAGGTATGACACCACAATCCGGTGATTTTACCGTCCTTGGTGGCGGCAATCTTGCCCTGCATCCAATAATCGCGTGCGAATGCAGTCGTCATCAGGTTGTCCATCCGGTTCTCAACCCATTTCACCGGTTTGCCGATGACAATGCTGGCGACGATGGAACAGATATAACCGGGATAAACCCCAACTTTATTGCCAAAACCGCCACCAATATCCGGGCTAATCACACGGATATTATGCTCGGCAATGCCGGAAATGAGCGACGCCACCGTGCGCACCGCGTGTGGCGCCTGAAACGTGCCCCACAATGTCAGTTTGCCGGTCACACCGTCCATCGACGCCACACAGCCGCAGGTTTCCAGCGGGCAGGGGTGGGTGCGATGATAATGAATCATTTCCTCAACAACCACGTCGGCGCCATCAATCACCGCCTCGGTGGCGTCTTTGTCGCCTACCTCCCAGGTGAAAATATGGTTGTTGTGTTTGCGTCGCCCATGCGCGCCCTCCATGTTGCCGGCGATATCTTCGCGCAATGTTGGTGCGTCGTCATCCATCGCTTTGAACGGGTCCATGAGCACCGGCAGTTCTTCGTAGTCCACCTCGACCAACTGAATCGCATCCGCCGCGATATAGCGGTTTTCGGCGACAACAAACGCCACCTCCTGACCCTGAAACAGCACCTTGCCATCGGCCAGCACCATCTGTTTATCCCCGGCCAGCGTTGGCATCCAATGCAGGCCCAAAGGTTCGAGGTCTTGCGCGGTCAATACCGCAATTACACCGGGCAACGCCAATGCGGCGTCTTTGTTCACCGACAAAACGCGGGCATGCGCATACGGCGAACGGACGAAATCGCCAAACAACATGCCGTCCATTTTGATGTCGTCAACATAGTTGCCGCGGCCTTGGGTGAACCGCACGTCTTCGACACGTTTGCGCGAACTGCCCATACCTTTGAGGTTGGCAACGCGGTCTTCGGGGCTGGGGGCTTTGGGGGTAGGTGTCAGATCGTTCATTCTGCCGCCTCCTGCGTGGTGTTAAGTATTTCAGCCGAGGCGCGCACCGCCTTGACGATGTTCTGATAGCCAGTGCAACGACACAGATTACCGGCAATGCCAAAGCGGATTTCTTCGTCCGTCGGCGTTGGGTTTTCCTGCAACAATCGATGCACACGGGTGATCATGCCGGGGGTGCAAAACCCACATTGCAGCCCGTGATGTTCGCGAAACATCTCCTGTATGACGCTAAGTGAGCCATCGGCATTCACCAGACCTTCGATTGTCGTAACGTTGGCGCCATTGGCCTGCGCCACAAACACAGTGCAGGATTTCACCGATTTACCGTCAATTTCCACCGTACAGGCCCCGCAATGCGAGGTGTCACAGCCAATATGCGGACCGGTGATTTTCAAATCTTCCCGTAGGAAGTGGATCAACAGGGTGCGCGGTTCGGCGAGGGCTTCGACCTCTTTGCCGTTTACCGTCATTTTGATGTGTGATTTTGCCATGTCTGATCCCCCTATGTGGCGCGCGCAACGGCGCTGTCGATGGCACAGTTGATTGCCCTGCGCAGGATCACGGCGGCCACATGTTTCTTGAACGCAACCGGCCCGCGATTATCCGCAACCGGATCAATCGCGGCGATGGCCGCAGTGACCGCAGCCGAGCAGGCGGCATCGTTTAGCGATGAACCGACCAGCGCGGCGGCCGCAGCCTCTGCCCAGATCGGCGTGTCGGCCAGATTGGTCATGGCAATGGATGCCGCAGTGCATGTGCCGCCCGCAACCGTGATCAAAACAGCCGAGGCCGCAGTGGCATAATCGCCAATCTTGCGCTTTTGTTTCACGTAGGCATATCCGGTGCCCGGCGTTGGAATAGGGATGTGAATGCGGGTCAGTATTTCCTCGTCTTCACGCGCGGTGAAATAGGCCGCCTCGTAAAAGTCACGCGCCGCAACCTGCCGTGTGCCATTCGGGCCAACCAGTTCATAGCTGGCACCTAGGCATTGCATCAGGCCAGGCATGTCATTGCCAGGATCGCCATTGGCGACATTACCGCCAAGGGTGCCAACATAACGCACCTGCGGATCGGCAATCTGCAAAGACGCCTCGGCAATGATCGGGATCGCGGCAGCAAGGCCCGCATCGGTGATCAACTCATGCTGGCTCACCATGGCGCCGATACTGACGTTTTCCGCATCTATGGAAATGCCGCGCAGCACGTCGATAGCCTGCAAATCCACCAGATGCGCAAGATCGGTCATCCGCAGTTTCATCATCGGGATCAGGCTATGCCCCCCCGCAAGCACTCGCGCGTCGTCTCCGTGCGTTTGTAAAATTGAAATGGCTGACGAGATGTCAGTAGGTCGATGATATTCGAACCCGGCTGGTATCATGGCGTGGTTCCTCCCAATGGCCGTCTGAGAGTGATCAGGCGTCGGGGCGCCGTTTGCCGCCAGAAAATGGCCACGAAAATGGCGGTTTGATGCACGAAATGCGAATATCCTGCACGAAATGCGCGCCACGTTTACCGACTGTTAAAGCCCGAGGGCGTCTCGCACCTGTCCCAGACGTGATCGCGATACCGGCACCTTGCCAAGAGAGGCCGCCCCGTCAAAGAAACAGACGCCGGTGTCTTTCAGCCGCTCAAAACCAGACACATGCGCCGGATTAATCAGATAACTGCGATGGGTTCGGATAAAGCCAAGCGGTTCAAGCCGGGTTTGCGCCTCGGTGATCGACCAGGGGCAAAACAATTTTTCGTCACCGATATAGAGCACCGTATAATGCCCCTCGGCACGGATCGCCGCAATGCTGTCGCGCAGGGCAAACTGGGTGCGACCATCCTTTTCGTAAGGCACACCAGCGCCAAGACCGGGCTCGGGAGGGGCCTCGGGCGTGACCTCATCCGGCGATATTTGTTCGATGAACGTGACACTGCTTAACAAAAACGCGCCACAGATTAGAAACGCCGCAACAGTCACACCCAGGGCCAGCGTTTGGTTGCTCAAAACCGGTCCGCTAACGGGTAATTCGCCGGCAAAGATAAACCCGGTCTGGGCGATGGCGATATAATGCACCGTCACCACAGCTGCGCCAAAACACACGGTGCCTAGCAGAATATTGCGATTGGTGCGGGAATCGTATGCCACCCAGATCGCCAGCACCGACAGGATGATCGCCGCCACCGCGGACAGCACGTAGTCGACAATGCTGTTTACCGGCTGGCACAGCTGCATGCCCCTCATGCCAATGAAATGCATCACCACAATGCCTAGCCCGACGATGGTGCCCGCCGTTATGATCGTCACCGGACTGCGCGGTAGAAAATGCAGGATCAACAACGCCAGCCCTACCATCAAAATGGCCACCAGTGCCGAAATCAACGTGATCAGCGCGTCGTAATAAAATAAAACCGGCAACTGCAGGCCCAGCATGGCGACAAAATGCATCGACCAAATGCCGCCACCCAACGCCACCGAGGCCATCACAATCACCAGTTTGCGCTGTGACGGACCAACCGCAGACACGCCTTTGGTCAATGAAAGACCGGTAAACCCGGCCATCAGCGCAACAGCAAACGACGCCAGCACCAACCAGCCATTATGTGAAAAATCCAGCATTTGCGCAGGCTAGCAAATACACCGCCTTGTCGCAAACACCCCCTGATCATTTCTTTTGTTTAGAAATATCCCCGCCGGAGGCAAAACAAAAAAATTATTGTGGTGGGCCTTTTGGGCCCGCCCCTTTGGACCTCGCTCACCGCATCACAAAGGGGTTGCCCATGGGCGCATCTGACGTGTTGATCCAGGTGGTTTTGCTGCGGGTATAATCCAGTATCGCCTCTTGCCCGGCCTCGCGCCCATAGCCCGATTGACTAAACCCACCAAACGGCGCAATCGGCGACACGGCGCGATAGGTGTTGACCCATGTAATGCCCGACTTGATGCGCCCCGACACTCGGTGCGCACGCGCCAGATCGCGGGTGAACACGCCCGACCCAAGGCCAAATTCGCTGTCATTTGCCATCGCAATGGCTTCGTCCTCGCTGTCAAACGGCACCAGTGACATGATGGGCCCAAACATTTCCACCTTCAACGTTTCGATGTCAGGCGAGGGGCATTCCACCAATGTCGGCGCGAAATAATGCCCTCCCAAACCGGTGCCGCCAAACCGGATGGTGGCGCCTTGGGCTGTGGCTTTGGCCAACGTCGCCTCTATCCGTTCAACCTGCGCTACTGTGCACAGCGGGCCAAGGTGGGTGGCGCTGTCCTGTGGGTCTCCGACAATCAAATCGTGGGTTTTTTCCTCGATCCGGGCGGCAAGCGCCTCATAAATCGACCGCTGCACCAACCCGCGCGATCCGGCAACACAGGATTGGCCAGAGGCGCCGAAATTACCCGCAATCAACC
This sequence comes from Granulosicoccus sp., assembly GCA_047623555.1. GTDB lineage: Bacteria > Pseudomonadota > Alphaproteobacteria > Rhodobacterales > Rhodobacteraceae > NORP181. Next base: position 49,296 of record JBLHMP010000008.1, on the reverse strand, counting down.
CATTGGCCGCCGCATCCAGATCGGCGTCTTCAAACACCAAAATCGGAGATTTCCCACCAAGTTCAAGCGTCGTTACCGCGAAATTTTCAGCCGAATTGCGCACCACGTGACGCGCAGTTTCTGGTCCGCCGGTAAAGGCAATGCGGTCAACGCGCGGGTGCCGGGTGAGCGGGATGGCGCAGTTTTCCGCGTCCCCGGTGATCACCGACACAACGCCGGGCGGAAATCCGGCCTCATGTATCAAACGGGCAAATTCCAACATCGGAGCCGGGGCGATTTCGGACGCCTTGAGCACCACAGAACAGCCCGCCGCCAAGGCTGGGCCGAGCTTGGTTGCCGTCAAAAACATCTGCGCATTCCACGGCACGATGGCCACAACAACACCAATCGGATGACGGGTGGTGAACACCAGCATATCAGGTTTGTCGATCGGCAAAACCGCGCCTTCGATTTTATCCGCCAACCCGGCATAATAACGATAGTAATCCGCGACATAGCGGGTTTGCGATACGGTTTCAGCCGCCAGTTTGCCGCTGTCTGTGGTCTCAATCCGGCCCAAGACCTCGGCGTTGTCCTCAATCAGATCCGCCAACCGATACAGCAGCTTTCCCCGCGCCGTCTGCGTCATGTCTCGCCAGGCCGGGTCGTCCAACACCCGCGCCGCGGCGCCGACTGCGCGCTCAACATCCGCCGCAGCCGCGCAATCAAACGTCGCCCAAGCGGCCCCCGTGGCGGGGTTGATCGTCTGCATCACTTGCCCCGTGTCCCCGGCACAAAACTGCCCGTCAATTAACATCGGAAAATGGGTTAATTCAGTCATGTTAATATCCTCAGGCAAAGGCGGGCATTACGTCGTCGATGAATCGCGTCAGCGAGGCTTGTTTGCGCGCGCTGCTCATGCCGCTGTCGATCCAGAACGAGAATTCGTCATACCCAAGGTCCTCATAACGTTTGATCCGGTCAATCACCTGCTGCGCGGTGCCAATGGTCAGATCACGGCGCAGATTATCCGCCGCCATCAGCGCATTGTCGGCAATATCCACCTCGCTTAGCTGTTCGATCAACCCTTGCTTGACCGGCCGTTTGTTCTGAAACCAGGCGCCAAAATAGTTGTAAAACCGGCTGAGTTCCTGCGCCGCAACCTCGGTATCGGCATCATCTGACGCCACATAGGTATGGTGTAGCAACATGACCTTGGGCCGTTTGCCATCAAATCCAGCGCAGGCGGCATTGAACCGTTCCATCAGCGTCGTGATCTCATCTTCACCCTGCCAAAGCGGGGTGACCTGCACGTTAAATCCATTCTGCACCGCAAATTCATGGCTGTTGGGGTCGCGCGCCGCAATCCAGATCGGCGGGCCGCCATCCTGCAGCGGTTTGGGCGACGATGTGGTTGACGGAAAGCTGTGAAATTCACCCTCATGGGCGCAATCCCCGGCCCAGAGCTGGCCCAGCAGCGGCGTGGTTTCACGCATTCTTTGCCCGGCCTCCCAGGCATCCATTCCCGGCATCATCCGCTCGTATTCGTACGAATAGGCCCCCCGCGCGATGCCCAGTTCCAGCCGCCCACCGGTGACCAGATCGGTCATCGCGGCCTCGCCTGCCAGTCGGATCGGGTGCCAGAACGGCGCCACAATGGTGCCGGTGCCCAGTTTGACATGCTTGGTATGGCGCGCGACATCCGCAATGATGATGAAGGGGTTTGGCGAAATGGTGAACTCCATACCGTGATGCTCGCCGGTCCAGATCGCCCGCATCCCGCCCTCATCTGCCATGGTGCAGAGGTTAAGAAAATCACTGTACAGGCTGGTATGATCCTGATCTGGCGTGACCCTCTCCATATGGGTGAAAAGCGAAAAGTCCATGTCGTATCCTTAGTCTAGTTGGTGGATTTCACCCTGCTTTACATCGCCAAAATACAGGCCAAAGCTTTGGGTGCGGTGTTCCTGCGCAAAGCGGCGCAGGATCAGGAATTGGATATCAGTTTTGGCCGGTCCGTCCTCAAACGAGGTGATGGGTACGCTTTTGAGCGGACAATTATCCGGCAGGCTGGTGATCTGGGCGCGCAGCACAACATGGTGTACGCCAGAGTTTGGGCTGTCATAGACCGAATACACCGGCCCCATATGCGCCGCCAATCCAAGGCTTTGCAGATAGACCGACAAGGCACTGCGGGCACCTGTGTGATCGTCCAGTTGCACCGAGGGCAGGCGGTCTTCAGGGGTTAGTAAAACATTGCCCTGATGTAGCAAAATAACACTGGCCACCGATTGGCGCGCCGCAGTTGCCGGGGTTTCGGCCTGGCGCTCTTTGCTCAGGCTGAAATAGCCGCCTTTGTAATAGCCAAGCCCGGGGCGTTCAGAGCTGTCAAAATCGGTGACCTTGCCGAGCAGCACCATATGGTCTCCGGCCTCAACCCGTTGGGTGACCGTGCAACTAAACCCGGCGGTGCGCCCGGAAATGAGCGCGCAACCGTTGGTGTCGGCGGTCCAGTCGGTTTGACCAAAACGATCATCGCTGCCTGAGGCGAATATGTTGGAAATAGATTCCTGACCCTCGGCCAGTATGTTGACGGAAAAATGCTTGGTACTGCTGAACACGTCATAGGATGACAGATGCCGCCCCGGACAGACCAGCAACAGCGGCGGATCAAGCGAGACCGAGGTAAACGAGTTGGCGGTGAACCCAACGGGCGTGCCGTCGGGCGCCTGTGCGGTGACCACGGTCACGCCTGTCATGTAACGGCTAAAGGCGCTGCGCAGGGATTTTGGGTCGGGTAAGGTCATGCTGAGGGCCCTTTGGAATTGAAAAACCGGATTAAATCTTGGGCTATCATATCAGCATGGGTCACGGGGGCCATATGGGCCGCGTCTTTCACTACAATGGCCTGTCCATTGGGACACAGGTTGGCCATGTCGCGGCTCATGGTGGGGGTTGAATTGGGGTCATGTTCACCCGTCAGGAACATAGCCGGGCAGGGCAGCGGCCGTAGGCTTGGTGCCCCATGGGCAAAGACCGTGTAGGCATCGGCGTATCCTGCCGGGTCACAGGCAGTTAACCATTTGCGGCACTCTTTGGCGGCGCGGGCCGTATTACCGGTTGGATTTGCACCAAACCATCGCGTTAGCGTGGCACTGGGATCGGGTGCCGTGGTGCGGGAAAGGGCGGCGGCGCGGGCCTGAACTGCCGATGCCGCAGCGGCAGAGCGTTGATAGATGGCGTTTAGCGCCGCCACAGCTTTGATTTTCTCGGGGGAAGGGCCCACCAGATCAATCGCGATCATTGCGCCCATCGAATGGCCCGCCACACAGATCGGGCCGGGCCGGCTGGCAAGGAATGCGGCAAAGCGGTTTCTATAGGCCCGCAGCTCTGGTTTGTGGATTGGTGCACTGCCACCATGGCCGGGCATATCCAGCGCAAAAATAGTGAAATGCTGCTCAAGCAGGGGCAGCATTGCGCCCCAGGCCTCGGCGCGCAGACCAACGCCGTGGATCAACAACAGATCCGGGCCGCGCCCACCGGTATAGCCCGCCAGATCACCGGTAAAATCAGAACGGGGCAGGCGGGCAGATGTCATAAGCTGCTTTCACAAGGGGACAAAGGTCTGCGCTATATGTGCCTTTGGTCGCGGCTTGGCACAAACAAAACTAATTTGGCCATTGCCATTAGAAACGTTAATGGGGTCTACAGACGTGATGGCAAAATCTCTTCCTCCTCTCACCTGGTTCCGCGCCTTTGATGCCGCAGCGCGGCACCTGAATTTCACCGCTGCCGCCGAAGAACTGGGCCTGACCCAATCCGCCGTCAGCCAGCACATTCGCGCGTTAGAAACCCGGTTGGGCGCGCCGTTGTTTTTGCGCAAACCACGTGGGCTGGCGCTAACCGATGCCGGGCGGCATCTGGTGCCGGATGTGGCGGCGGCGATGGTGCGATTGCGTATTGCCACGGATGCGTTTGAACCTGCGGCAGAAGGCGATATTTTAACCATCGCCACCAGTGTCAGCTTTGCACAGTGGTTCCTTGCGCCCGGATTGCCGGATTTCAGCCGTCGGTTTCCCGGGGTGCGTGTGCGGTTGGTCACCACCGTCTGGCCAGATGATTTCGTGGCCTCAAATGCTGACGTTGAAATCCGCTTTGGTCTGGCCGAGGTCGCAGGTGGCGGCGCGCGTCAGCTGGGCAACAACCGGATGGTGGCGGTGGCAGCCCCGGGGGTGGTGCAGGGTGTGCAACCTGACGACTGGCAAAACCTAAAGAACCTGCCGCTGATCCAGCCGGTGGGCATTTCGGATTCATGGACCAAGGTGATGAAGGTCCTTGGCCAACAGAATTGCCCGGAACCGCAGTATTTTGTCGACACCCATGGTCTGGCCGTCGACATGGCGGTCAACGGCGCCGGAATTGCGCTGACCAGTGGGTTGATCGCTGGGCCAAGTCTGCTGGCGCAAAGGCTCGTATCGTTGCCGCTGCCTGACATTCAGGCCCGAGAAGGGTATTTCGTAGCGATCAAAGGCGCGATCGATCCGGTGAAACAGGACTTTGTAAATTGGCTGGATGAGCGGGTGTCAGATAGCCTGTCGGCGCTGGATACAGCCTAACGGCAGGCGCTATGTCTGTTGGCCCTTGCAATGGACCCCGCGATTCACCACAGATTGCGGTATGACCCAACCGGTACAGCCAGACCCGAAACATGCGAATAGCAAAATCGCCCGGGCGATGTGGACCGGGTTTGGCCTGTTGGCGCTGGGCGCGGGTGTTATTGGGGTGGTTCTGCCGGTGTTGCCGACCACGCCTTTTGTTATTCTGGCGGCGTTTTGTTTCAGCAAAAGTTCGCCAAGGCTGCGCAATTGGCTGCTGACTCACCGCATATTCGGCGCCCTGATCCGCGACTGGGAGGCAACAGGCGCCATCGCGCCGCGCTATAAAGCGATTGCCTGTTGTGCTATGGTGTTGGCGTTTGGCCTAAGTCTGGCGCTGGGTTTAAAGCCGCTGATATTGGGCATTCAGGCGATATGCCTGGGCGGTGCTGCGCTATATATCCTAAGCCGGCCAAACGGTGCGCCAAAAAACTAGGCTGTGAACACCGTTATCGGGTACAGTGTAAACCACTTTTTAATCTACATTTGCTAGGGGCGGCCTTGAAAGGGTCAAATAGGAATACCATATAGATGTTAACACCCTAAACATTGGGAAGGGACAGACAAATGGCAAATTATGCAAACCTACCGGCACCAACACCTGAAGGCGGACTAAACCGCTATATGCAGGAAATCCGCAAATTCCCACTGTTGGAGCCGGAAGAAGAATACATGTTGGCAAAACGCTGGGTCGAAGAAGAAGACTCAGGTGCTGCGCATAAAATGGTGACCTCGCACCTGCGCTTGGCGGCTAAGATCGCCATGGGCTATCGCGGCTATGGCTTGCCCCAGGCCGAGGTTATTTCTGAGGCTAATGTCGGCCTGATGCAGGCGGTCAAACGCTTTGACCCGGAAAAGGGTTTTCGTCTGGCGACCTATGCCATGTGGTGGATTCGCGCCAGTATTCAGGAATATGTCCTGCGCAGCTGGTCGCTGGTAAAACTGGGCACAACGTCAGCGCAAAAGAAGCTGTTCTTTAACCTGCGCAAAGCCAAAAAGAAGATTGGCGCGTTGGAAGATGGTGATTTGCGTCCCGAGAACGTCAAACGCATTGCCACCGATCTGGGCGTGACCGAAGCCGAAGTGATCAGCATGAACCGACGCATGTCGGGCGGCGATGCATCGCTGAATGCGACCGTGGGGTCGGAGGGCGAAGGCACCATGCAATGGCAGGATTGGCTTGAGGATGAAGATGCTGATCAGGCCGGAGACTACGAGGCCCGAGACGAGCTTGAGGCGCGGCGCGAGTTGCTGACGCAATCGCTTGAGGTGCTGAATGACCGTGAAAAGGACATTCTGACCCAACGACGGTTGTCGGAAAGGACGGTGACTTTGGAAACGTTGAGCGGTCAATATAGTGTCAGCCGTGAACGCATTCGCCAGATCGAAGTGCGCGCCTTTGAAAAGCTGCAAAAGAAAATGCGCGAATTGGCGCAGGACAAAGGCATGTTGGCGAACGCCTGATCCGATTGCACCAATTAACAAATCTAAAACCCTCGTCTGTACCGCAGGCGGGGGTTTTTTAAGGAGACGGGCCAAAGGCCCATCACGATATTTCCCGCCATTTTCCTTTGGAAAATAGCGGTCGTGGCCACCGCCTGATAGCGCAGTAATTGCGGTTACTGTAGCCGATCCCGCAAAACGCGAACCATGTTTTCACCCATGACTTTGCGGATTTGGGCCTCGCTCACGCCGATGGCTAGTAAGGCGTGGGTCAGGGCCGGCAATTCCGAGGTATCAAACGGGGTTTCCACCGATCCGTCATAATCTGAGCCCAGCGAAACGTGGTCTTCGCCAACGGTTGCGATGGCGGCCACTATCATTTCGGCGATGCCGTCGGGGGTAAAGTTGTCGCAGCTGACTTCGGCCCAATAGCCCATGGCGATCACGCCACCGGTCGCGGCAATTGCCTGCATCAGATCGTCGGGGAAATTGCGTTTGGCATCGCAGTAGCTGTGAATGCCAGTGTGGCTGACAACGATCGGAATGTCGGTCATTTCCAACACGTCCCAGGCCACTTGTGGGCTCGAATGCGCCACGTCCAGCACCAGATTGCGTTTGGCAACTTCGGCCACGACCGATCGGCCAAAATCTGTCAGACCATTGTTGGCCTGACCATGCAGTGAGCCGCCCAGTTTGTTATCAAAGAAATGTTGCAGCGCAATCATCCGGTAGCCCGCGGCCTCGATCTTGTCGAGATTGGCCAAATCACCCTCAAGAGGGTGGGCGCCTTCGATGCCAAGCAGCCCGCCAACGATATCACGGCCTGTGGCGCGCGCGGCAAGGACCTCATCGAGGTCGGCGTGGCTGAGGATGATTTTGAAATGCTCGGGGTCGGCCATTTCAAAATCATGCAGCTTTTGCGCCTGATATAAGGCGCGTTCCAGCAGGCTGTTCCAGGTACGGGGGGGCCACATCTGGGCAAAGGCCAGCAGGGTGATGTTATCAAACGCTTGGGCCGAGTTTTCCTCGTAGTTCAGGCCTGCTGGGCTTTTGGTGACGGCGGTGAACATTTGCAGGGCCGATCCGCCTTGGATCAGGCGCGGAATGTCGACCTGACCGCGGCTGCCGCGTTTGGTCAGATCACGCGACCACAGCAGGCTGTCGGCGTGCCAGTCGCCGACGATCATGTCGTCATGCAGTGTCTGAGCCTCGGCGGAAACGGGCCATGGTTCGTGGTCGATGACATTGTTGCTGGTGTCCTCGACATAGGCGGGCAGGAACCCGAAAAAGCCGACGGCGCCAACTATGACAGCCAAGATTAGGCCACGTCCCAGCCATTCTCCGAATATGCGCATGTTTGCCCCTCTGTTTGAAGTTTGGGGGCAGGGTAGTGGCCCGACGGTTTGGCGCAAGACCTGACCTAGCGTTCAGTTTTGAGTCTCAAGTAAAGCGACGAGTTCTGCGATTGTCAGATAGGGCTGCCTGCGATGAATCATAGCATGGCAGTTCTGGCAGACTGGCACCAGATCAAGCTGTGGGTTGATCTCACGTGGGCCATCTGCTTCGGCCATGGGGTGTCGAGATGGTGAACGTGGATGAACCCCTCGCCATGTGGCCCGTAGGTCTCGGCGAAATCCAGTTCGCAGGCTATGCATTTCAGCCGCCCATTGTTCTGAGCGAGGTAGTGGATGATGCATAGTTTGCGGGCGATAGGGTTGCGTTCTCGAACAGTTCTTGTCGCCTGCTTCTCAACCCCTTCATATAGGTCGGTTGCCGTTTCAGGGGGAGGAGGGAGTTCGGTTTCAGACCACTCGATACAATCGAACCCAAGTGTGTCTAGCTTAAAGTGTGGTGGAGTACCTTCGTTATCGTAGTGAACAAAGGCCACTTGGATTTCCTGAGGCGTCGGGCCGGGAACCCAAATTTCCTTGCCTTTGCTGGCGTCTGATCCCTGTCGGTGGTCAAGGCCCTTATTGCCAATAAGGCTCAGGCAATCTTCAGTTAAGTCGTCAATTAATTGCTGAAAAAGGGAGTTACCTAAAAGAACTCGGATCATACCTGCTTTATCCATAGCGCTGATTCGGCGAGTTTCTTCGCGCCCAGATTCAGCGGGCTGGTCGAAGCCAATTCCCTTTAGGAATGACAAGCACCGATTGGCCGGGCTGAAATGGATTCTGTCATACGTTACAAAGAAATCCGACGAGCGCAGTTGACGAGCTGCGCGCGTCGAATTGAAATTGCGATATGAAAGAGCTGCGTCATGGGCTCGCCGCAGCTCCACCTCGGAAATGTTCACTCCTCCATCGCTTCCAATTCATCAATAAAGCCGGAAATCATCGATAGGCCTTTGTCCCAGAATTTAGGGTCGGTGGCGTCAAGGCCAAAGGGGGCGAGCAGTTCGGTGTGGTGTTTGGACCCACCGGCCTTGAGCATATCGAAGTACTTGTCTTCAAAGCCTTCGTCGCCGTCGGCATAGACCGAATAGAGCGCGTTAACGAGGCCGTCGCCAAAGGCGTAGGCGTAGACATAAAACGGCGAATGCACGAAATGCGGGATGTAGGCCCAGAAGGTTTCATAGCCATCCATGAATTCAAACGCTGGTCCAAGGCTTTCGCCTTGTACTGACATCCACAGCGCGTTGATGTCGTCAGGAGTGAGTTCGCCGGCGCGGCGGGCGTCGTGCAGTTTGCATTCAAAGTCATAGAACGCGATCTGGCGGACGACGGTGTTGATCATGTCCTCAACTTTGCCGGCCAACAGGATTTTGCGGGTGGCTTGGTCAGTCGCAGAATCGAGCATTTTGCGGAAGGTCAGCATTTCGCCAAACACTGATGCCGTTTCGGCCAGGGTTAGCGGTGTAGAGGACAGCATCTCGCCCTGACCCGCGGCCAGAACCTGATGCACACCGTGGCCCAATTCGTGTGCCAATGTCATCACGTCCCGCGGTTTGCCAAGGTAATTTAGCATCACGTAGGGGTGTACATCGGTGACCGTTGGGTGGGCAAAGGCGCCCGGCGCTTTGCCGGGTTTGACGGCGGCGTCGATCCAGCCTTTGGAGAAAAACGGCGCTGCGATCTCGCCCATGCGCGGGTCAAAGGCGTTATAGGCGTCCATGACCATTTTCTCGGCCTGATCCCAGTTGACGATGGTGGGATCTTCCATTGGCAGCGGCGCATTGCGGTCCCAGACCTGCATCACGTCAAGGCCCAACCATTTGCGTTTTAGGTTGTAATAGCGGTGGCTTAGCTGTGGATAGGCGGCGACCACGGCGCTGCGCAGGGCTTCGACAACTTCGGGTTCGACCTGATTGGACAGGTGGCGACCCATTTGTGGGGTCTCCATACCGCGCCAGCGATCAATGACCTCTTTTTCCTTGGTTTGGGTGTTGTGCACCCGGGCAAAGGTTTTGATGTTTTCGCCAAGCACTTCGGCCAGCTCGCGCGCTGCTGTTTCTCTTGTGTCGCGGTCCGGATCAGTGAGCAGGTTCAGGGTGCCTTCGATGTTCAGCGGCTCGCCATCGACATTGAATTCCAGCCCGGCGATGGTTTCGTCAAACATCCGTTCCCATGCGTCGCCGACAACGCCCAGATCATGCAGGAACTTTTCCAGCTCTTCGCTGAGTTGATAGGGCTTCATTGCACGAATGCGGTCAAAGATCGGTTTATAGCGGGCCAGATCGGTGTTGTTGGCAAAATGCGCCAGCAGAACGTCGTCTTCAATATTGTTCAGTTCAAGCGTGAAAAACACCAGTGGGGTGGTGTAATCGGTGATCTTTTCCTGACAGTCGGACATGAATTTTGCCCGGTCCGCGTTGGTGGTCATTTGGTAATAGCGCAGACCGGCAAACGACATGATACGCCCGGCGATGGAGTTGATTTTTTCGTTGCGCAACACGCAGTTGAGCAGGCCGTCGGCATCAAGATTGGCCAGCTTGCCTTCGTAGTCGGCGGCGAATGAGGCGCAGGCGGTTTCGAGCCAGTCCAGATCACGGCTCAGTTCCGGGGCGTCGGTGGCGGTGTAAAGATCGCTCAGATCCCATTCGGGCAGGTTTCCCAGGTTGTCAGTGCCAGAGCTGGCATTTGCATCGCGCACGGGGAACGGAAGTTTGAACATGGGAACCTCATTGATTGTATCTTTGGGTATATAGGGACGCCAAAGCCAAATTTTGCCTCCGGCGGGGATATTTTTAGAAAGAAGAAAGAGCGGGTGGCGCTAGCTGGCGTCTTTGCCGTTTGAAAGCAAGGTTTCTAGGCGGTCAAGAACCGAGGCCCGGGTGGTTGGGGATTCCATCAGGACTTCGTGCTCACCGCCTTCGATAATCTCAAGTGTGCCACGTGGCCAGACATCCATGCGGTCGATGATGCGCTGCGGGTCGACGATTTGTTCATTGCTGCCAAGGAAGGTCACGCAAGGAATATCGGGAGAGGAGCGTTCAACCAAATGGCTGGTTTCAGACAGTGATTCGCGTAGCCAGTTCAGGCTGGCGCCGCCAAGGCCAAGCTCTGGGTGGCTGGCTAGCTGGTCTTGCATTTGTTTGTACATGTCGCGGTCTGAGGTCAGGACATTGCCTTCAAACAGCTGCGTCAGCACGTAATTATCCAGGTCTGAGTTGGGGGTGATCGTTTCGCCAAAGCCCAGTTTGGTGCCGCCATAGGCCAAGGCCAGTGCCAGCGGGCGCATCAAGGGTGTCAGCTGGATGCCCCACATGGGTGCACTAAAGGCGCAGGTCTGCACCGGCAGCCCCTCCATCACCGCGCGCAGGCCAATGGCGCCGCCCATGGAGTGGGCCAGCAAATGGAACGGGCGCGGCAGGTCAAGTTCGCGCGCTGCGCGCATTACTGCGGCGATGTCTTTTTGGTAGTCGATGAATTGCGCGACATGGCCAATGCGGCCCTCTGGGAGCAGGCGGTCGGCGAGGCCCTGACCCCGCCAATCAACCGCCAGCATCGCATAGCCCCGTGCCGCGAGATCCCGCGCCAAAAGGCCGTATTTTTCGATATATTCGGTGCGGCCGGGAAACATCAGCACAGTGCCTTGGGTGCCCCCCTTGGGGCGCCAATGGCCAATGCGAATGCGCACCTCGTCTGCTGTAGTGATCCAATGCGCCACGCCCCCGGATGGCCCGTCTGCTATGTCATCAAATAGGGGCGCGGGTGTCATGGTCATCAGGCCAGAGCCGACGCCAATTTCATCGCCATACCCATGTCACCATCAATGGTCAGCTTGCCGGTCATAAAAGCGCTGGTTGGGTTCATTTCGCCGGAAAAGATCGCTTGAAATGTATCGGCGTCGGCCGTCATGGTGACATCGGCCTCTTCGTCAGCAACGCGGGCGCCGTCGCCGGAGAGCATGATGGCCCCTGTGCCTTGGATGGCGAATTTTGCGGTGCCGTCAAAGTCAGCAATTTTGTCATTCAGCTGGGCCGCAGCCTGCTCAAGAAAGTCGCTCATGTGTCGTCCTCATTAAAGATTGATGCGCTTGTGTCTGGAAATCGACGCGCATCGCGTTACACTGGCCAATGTTATGAGCATTGAACACCCCATATTCAAAAGTACCGTGGCGGCAATTGCGGTGATAGTCACGCTTTGCTTGCCTGTGAGTGCCCAAAATGCTGATTTGACCGATGAAACTGTGTTGTTAGAACAACTGGCAGTTGCGAATGAGGCTCAGGCACAGCGTTTAGGGCGGCAATTGCAGGCGATTTGGGGCAAAAGCGGCTCGGCATCGATGGACCTGTTGCTCAAACGTGGCCGCGACGCGTTGGAGGTTGGCGATATTGCCGCCGCGATCGAACATCTGACGGCGTTGACCGACCATGCTCCGGATTTTGCCGAAGGCTATAGCGTGCGGGCACGGGCCTATTTTGCCGCTGATTTGTTGGGCCCGGCGCTGCTTGATCTGGAAACGGCGCTGGCGCTGAACCCGAACAATTACAACGCCATTTTAGGGCTCGCCGCTATTCTGGAAACCTTTGGCGATGAAAAACGCGCCTATGAGGCCTATACGCGCGTTCAGGCTATACATCCGCACCACGAAGCCGCTACTGATGCACTTGAACGACTAGGGCCCCGCGTCATGGGCAAGACATTGTAGGTCCGACATTTGGACCAGGGGGCATAGGTGACTGGGTCATCCCGAGTTGTGGCCGTTTTGGGCCCCACCAATACAGGCAAAACGCATTACGCGATTGAACGGATGTTGGGCCACCGCACTGGGGTGATCGGGCTGCCGCTGCGCCTGCTCGCGCGCGAGGTTTATGAGCGAATCGTGGCCATTCGTGGCCCGTCTGTGGTGGCGCTTGTTACTGGCGAAGAGCGTATTTTGCCGCCGCGTACGAAATACTGGGTCTGTACGGTTGAGGCGATGCCCGAAGGCATGGGCGTTGATTTTCTGGCCATCGACGAAATCCAGCTTTGCGCCGATCCAGAGCGCGGCCATGTGTTTACCGACCGGTTGCTGCGCGCGCGGGGCCTGCATGAAACGCTGTTTTTAGGCAGTGACACCATGCGCGGCGCGATTCAGCAACTGGTGCCCGAGGCGCAGTTTATGCACCGCGAACGCATGTCCAAGCTGACCTATGCGGGGGCCAAGAAAATCAGCCGGATGCCGGCGCGCAGTGCGATTGTCGGGTTTTCGGTCGACAACGTCTATGCCATCGCCGAACTGATTCGTCGCCAAAAGGGCGGCGCCGCGGTGGTGATGGGGGCGCTGTCCCCGCGAACACGTAACGCCCAAGTGGAAATGTACCAAAACGGCGAGGTTGATTATCTGGTGGCGACCGATGCGATCGGCATGGGGCTGAACCTAGATATTGACCACGTGGCGTTTTCATCACTGAGCAAATTTGATGGCCACCGGATGCGTCCGCTGGCCGCCAATGAGCTGGCGCAGATCGCCGGGCGGGCCGGGCGCGGCATGTCGGATGGCACGTTTGGCGTCACCGGCGACGCGCGGCCATTGGATGATGGTATGGCACAGGCGATCATGGATCACAGGTTTACGCCGTTGCGCAAATTGAATTGGCGCAGCGCGGCATTGCGGTTTGGGTCGACCGATGCGCTGATCAAGTCGCTGGAAACGCCGCCCGACAACGAAAACCTGATCCGCGCCCGGCAAGCCGATGATCTGGGCGCGCTGAAAACACTGTCGCAAATCGCCGAAGTTGGCGCCCGCGCCAGTGACACGGCGTCGGTGCGGCTGTTGTGGGATGTTTGCCGCATCCCGGATTTTCGCAGTATCAGCCACGGCGAACATACCGGGCTGCTTGAAACTATCTTTAATCACCTGCATGAACGCGGTGCGGTGCCTGAAGATTGGATTGCGCAACAGATTAATAGTATCGACCGGACAGATGGCGATATTGACACATTGAGTAAAAGGCTGGCGTTTATCCGAACATGGACCTATGTGGCGCAGCGCAAAGGCTGGTTACATGACGAAAGCCATTGGCGCGGCGAAACCCGCGCTGTAGAAGACAGAGTGTCGGATGCGCTGCACGAGCGTTTGACCCAAAGATTTGTGGACCGGCGCACATCCGTGCTCTTGCGGCGGCTCAACCAAAAGGAGGCCATATTGGCCGAAGTAAACGATAAAGGTGAAGTGACCGTCGAAGGTGAATTCGTCGGTAAACTCGAAGGTTTCCGGTTTTCCCCGGACAAAAGCGCATCAAGCGCCGAAGAGAAGGTGCTCAAGGCGGCATCGATCAAGGCGCTGGCGCCGCATTTCCATCTGCGCGCAGACCGGTTTTATAACGCCCCCGATACCGAAATCGACTTTACCGAACAGGGTGGTCTGATGTGGGGCGAATATGCCGTTGGCAAACTTGTCGCCGGGGCCGAGCCGATGAAGCCGTCTATTGATGTGTTTGTCGATGAGGCCGCTGGCCCGGATGTCACGCAGAAAGTGCAACGCCGGTTGCAACATTTTATCGACCGCAAGATCGCGGCACTTTTTGAACCGCTGCTGAACCTGCAACGCGACGAAGAATTGACAGGTCAGGCGCGCGGTTTTGCGTTCCGCATGGTCGAAGCGCTGGGCATCTTGCTGCGCGATGACGTGGCCCAAGAGGTCAAGGATCTGGATCAGGATTCGCGCGGCGCATTGCGCAAACACGGCATCCGGTTTGGTCAGTTCACCATCTTTATGCCGTTGCTGCTGAAACCCGCGCCAACCCGACTTCGTCTGGTTTTGTGGTCACTTATCAAAGGTTTGCAAGAGTTCCCCGAATCGCCACCTCCGGGGTTGGTCACGGTTCCGGTCGCCAAAGACGCGCCTGTGGGCACGGACACCATGTGCGGTTATCGTGCAGCAGGGTCGCGCGCGATCCGCATTGATATGCTGGAACGCCTGGCCGACATGTTGCGATCCGAGGACAGCCGCGGCGGATTTGAGGCCAAACCCGATATGTTGTCGATCACCGGCATGACGCTTGAGCAATTTGCCGACCTGATGCAGGGGTTGGGCTATAAGGCCGAAAAAGCCGAGCGGGTTAAGGTAAAGGCGGCTTCGGTTGCTGACGCCCCGACCGAACAGGCCCCGACTGAAGACGCCCTGAAAGATGAGGCCGCCAAAGATGAGGCCGCCAAAGATGAGGCCGCCAAAGATGAGGCCGCCAAAGATGAGGCCCCGAAAAATGAGGCCAAGCCAGAAGACGCCAAAGCAGATGATGTTGAAGCCAAGCCAGAGGGCGACGTCACAGCAGCCAATGCTGAAGCAACGCCAGAAGCTCTGGCTGAGGTGACTGAGGTGGAAACGCCTATCGAGTCGCCGGTAGCCGAAGACGCTGTAGCAGACGACAAGGGTGAAGAGGCCCCTGAACAAGAGGTGTTTTACACCTTCATCTGGTCGCGTGCCCGTCCGTCAAACAACCGTCCGTCAAACAACCGTCCTCGGGGTCGGCAAGATGGCGATAAACCGCAAGGCAAAGGCAAGCCGCGCGGTAAACCTCGGGGTAAAAAGCCCGGTGAGCGTCCGCAGGAGGCTGCTAAAACCTTTACGGCCCGTCCGCCGCGTTATGAAAAGCCGATTGATCCCGATAATCCGTTTGCAGCCGCTCTTATGGGGCTGAAAGACAACAAATAGCAGATGGGCGAGGCGGGGAGCAAACTTCGCCTCGACAAATGGCTCTGGCATGCGCGGTTTTTCAAAACCCGCACGCTGGCGGCCAAACAGGTGACCGCTGGCCATGTGCGTGTCGACGGCACGCGGGTTAGCAAAGCCGCATTTGCGGTGTCCGCTGACGTGGTTCTGACCTTTCAACAGGAACACGACGTTCGTGTTATTCGGGTGATTGCGTTGGGCACGCGGCGCGGTCCGGCGGCTGAGGCGCAGGCGCTATACGAGGATCTGTCGCCGCCGGTCAAGTCTGCTCGGGTTGAGCGGGTCGGCGAGCGGCCCACCAAAAAAGCCCGCCGGGCGCTGGATGCGTTGCGTGGTACCAATTAGGGGCAGAACCAGACGCTATGTTGCCCTGTTTAGGTGGAAATCTGTTCCACATCGCCCTACGTTCACGTGGACACGGTCCTTCCCGTTACACATGATGACAATGACGTCTTGAATGCCGGGCGTCGCTGAATTACCTAATGCCCGAAAAAGTGAATCTGAAAGAGCCGCATGACTTATATCGTCAATGATGCCTGCATCGCCTGCAAATACACCGACTGCGTCGAAGTTTGTCCCGTGGACTGCTTTTACGAAGGCGAAAACATGTTGGTGATCCACCCTGATGAATGCATCGATTGCGGCGTCTGTGAACCGGAATGCCCGGCGGACGCGATCCGCCCCGATACCGAGCCTGACACCGATAAATGGGTTGAATTCAACCGTAAATATTCCGAGCTTTGGCCGGTCATCATCACCAAAAAGGATGAGCTGCCCAAGGCCGCCGAACGTGATGGCGAAACTGGCAAGCTTGAGAAGTATTTCTCAGAGACACCTGGCGAGGGCGGCTAGGTGATTCGCCGCCTTGCAGCAATAAATCCAACATGATCCAGCCAATAAGCCGCTGCTAAGGGCCTGAACCCGTTCAGGTTTTCAACATATTCCGCAACGTCCACTTTTGATTAGGTGAATTTTGTGCTATATTACCGTTATAAATGATGCCAGCGATCGGAAACATCCCAACGGACGAACCTGTTTGGGGTGGTATTGGTTGCGTCAAAACACAGTCAGACGGGACATGCTTCATGCCCCGCTGCTGTGTTTTTGTCGCTGTACACCGGTTGCAAGTAAGGAACACATGAATGTCAAAATCGAAAAAGCTCGACTTTCGCCCAAATGAGTTTGTGGTTTATCCCGCGCATGGCGTTGGTCAGATCATCTCGGTCGAAGAGCAGGAAGTCGCCGGATTTAGTCTCGAAATGTTCGTGATTTCCTTTGAAAAGGACAAAATGACATTGCGGGTGCCGACGAATAAGGCCATCGAAATTGGTCTGCGCAATCTGAGTTCGCCGGATCTGATCAACCGCGCGATGCATACGCTTAAGGGTAAGGCCAAGGTCAAACGCGCCATGTGGTCGCGCCGCGCGCAGGAATATGAGCAAAAGATTAACTCGGGTGATCTGATCGCGATTGCCGAAGTTGTCCGCGATCTGCACCGCACCGATGATCAACGCGAGCAGAGCTATTCTGAGCGTCAGCTTTATGAAGCGGCTTTGGAGCGTCTGACCCGCGAAGTTGCGGCCGTTGGCGGTGGCGATGAAATTCTGGCCGCGCGTCAGGTTGGCGATGTGCTGATGGCGCGCGTTGCTGTCGCCTGAACACTGCTAATATTGCGATTACATGTGGCGGGCCTTGGGGTCTGCCACATTTGTTTAATGCAGCTGGCGTTTAAAGCGTCTGGCCAATCGTTGCCGCCAGAGCCAATAATACAACCGCCTCGGTGATCTGCTGTGATGCGCCCAAAATGTCGCCGGTCTGGCCGCCAATCTTGGACATTGCGATGCGGCAAAAGGCAAAAACCGCGCCAAAGGCGAGGATCATCGGCAGGACAATAACCGCGCCCAACAGTGAGGTTGCCAACAGCACTCCAATGCCCAACGCCAACGCGCTGGCCCGTGTGTTTGGCGCGCCAACGCTATGGGACAAGCCACTGTTGCGCGCTGCTGGCAGCGACGTCATGATAAACGGTAACACCGCGCGTGACAGGATCGCGGCGGCCAATACCGCACCAATCCCCAGTGGAATAAGCGCGGTCAGCGCCACCCAGCGTAGCCCCACGGACAGGATCAGCGCAAGAACCCCATAGGTTCCAATGGCGCTGTCTTTCATGATTTCAAGGCGCCGTTCGCGGCTAAACCCGCCCCACAACCCATCGACACTGTCGGCCAACCCGTCCTCATGCATCGCCCCGGTCAGGATAATCTGCACCCCGAGCAATATTCCCGCGGCCGCCGCCAGTGGCAGCCCCAGCCGAAACGCACCCCATCCAATACCACCGGCAATCATCGCGACCAGGGCACCAACCAAGGGAAACGCCCAACTGGCATAGGCCTGCCGCCTAAAGGCGTGGTCGGGCAGGGCGGGCAGGGGCAAGCGGGTCAACAGAACCAGCGCCACAGCAATATCCAGCGCAGAAATCACAGCCATGTCGTTTTTACGCATGTGGTGGGCCTTTCCGGGACTTGCGATTGAGACCGCAGCCGTTACAGCCATAAGACATATTGTTGTTGCGCGACAATATATTTAAACGCCCACGACGTTTTGATGTTTCGCGTGTTTCGAGGTTATGTTGACTTCAACACAGTCTTGAAACGCTTTAAACACCGAGGTCAATCTTGATGCAACGAGGCCTTTCATGCTGTCCGACTTCTCTGATCTATCGACTTTTCGCGCGTTACTTGCCGCGGCAAAAGGGCCCGATGGCGCCGCCAGTGCCGCCGCAAGTGAACGCAATGGCCAACTGACCAAACCCCCCGGTGCGCTGGGGCGGCTGGAAGAGTTGGCAATTTGGTATGGCGGCTGGCGCGGTACGGGTCGGCCGGAAATTTTGGCGCCGCAGGTTATTGTTTTCGCCGGAAACCACGGCGTAACCGCACAGGGTGTGTCGGCCTTTCCTGCCGAAGTTACCGTGCAGATGGTGGCAAATTTCGAACATGGCGGCGCCGCGATTAATCAATTGGCCCGGGCTGCGGGTGCGAAAATGGATGTGTTTGCGCTCGAACTTGACCGGCCCACGACTGACTTTACCCAAAGCGCTGCAATGGATGACGCGGATTGCTTTGTGGCTTTGCAGGTTGGTTGGAACGCGGTGGATGCGGACGCGGATTTGCTGGTTGTTGGCGAAATGGGCATTGGCAACACCACGGCAGCAGCGGCGATTTGTGCGGCGCTTTATGGTGGCGATGCTGCGGATTGGACCGGGCGCGGCACCGGCGTGGATGATGCCGGATTGCAGAACAAAACCCGGGTGGTTGCCGAAGGCGTGGCGCTGCACACGCAATCCCCACATGACGGCATCGACATTCTGGCGCGTCTTGGCGGCCGCGAAATTGCGGCGATGGCCGGGGCAATTGCCGCCGCCCGCGCGCTGAACATTCCGGTAATTTTGGATGGGTTCATCTGTTGTGCCGCGGCTGCCTGCCTTGCAGAAACCAGCAAAGGCGCGTTGGATCACACGGTTGCAGGCCATCAAAGTGCCGAGGGCGCGCATGGTTTATTGCTACAAAATCTGGACAAAGAACCGCTGTTGTCCCTTGGGCTGCGGTTGGGCGAAGGCTCGGGCGGCGCGCTGGCGATCAACATCCTGAAAAGCGCCGTGGCCTGTCACAGCGGCATGGCAACATTTGCCGAAGCTGGCGTCTCGGACAGCTAGAGCATGGTGCGTTAAATCAAATTTATCTGCCGGGGTGAACGCGTTGTGCTTTGTAAACGCGGCCTCACCCCGCAATAAATGTCTGAATCCAAAGGAACACAACACGCCCTGGGTCAGGCCTTTTTGGCCTCATTTTCGGCGGCGCGGGCCAGCAAGGCGACCTCAAGATCTTTTTCCAGCTCTTTGGCGCGGGCGATATAGGCCGCATTGTCGGCTGGCGATATTTTCGGGTCCCATACCTCGGCCAACTGCCGGATTGAATGACGGTCATGGGCATAAAATGTTGATTCGGCCTCAGCGGCTTCGAACTCTGACAACCCAACATTCTCCAGGACATAACGCCCGGCACGCAATGAGCTGTCAAACATTTCGCGCACGATATCATCGGCCCCGGCGGCATATAGTTCAAACACATGATTGCGATCCCGGGCCCGCGCCACGATGTGCAGAGCAGGGTGCTCGCGCCGCGCATAGGTCACCAACCGGGTCACTGACGCCTTGTCATCCATCGCCACCACCAGCACCCGGGCATCCGGCAGGCCCGCCGCCTTGAGCAGCTCGGGCCGGGTCGGATCGCCCAAAAACCCTTTGACACCAAAGCGGCGCATCAATTGGATGGTCTGCATGTCGTGATCCAGCACCACGGTTTTAAACCCGCTTGCCTGTACCAACCGATTGACGATCTGTCCAAAGCGGCCAATGCCGGCAATGATAACGGGGCCTTGTTCGTCGATGGTGTCGGTCTGGTTTTCCTTTTTCGGCGATGACATGCGGCGCGACAGAAATTCGTACAGGATAAACAGCAGCGGCGTGATCAGCATCGACAAGGCGATCACCAACAACAGCTTTTCTGACAACGCCACCGGCAGCACATTATGTTGCACCGAAAAGGCAACCAGCACAAAGCCAAATTCGCCAGCCTGCGCCAGGCCTAGCGTGAACAGCCACCGGTCCCGACCATTTAGATGAAAGGCCCGGCCAATTACATACAGCACCATGCCCTTGGCCAGAATCACCAGCAACGCCAGCCCGATCAGGTCGCCCATATCGGCAAAAAAGGCGGTGAAATTGATGCCGGCGCCAACGGTGATGAAAAACAACCCCAACAGCAGGCCTTTGAATGGCTGTAAATCGCTTTCCAGTTCATGGCGAAATTCGCTGTTGGCCAGAACCACCCCGGCCAGAAATGCGCCCAATGCAGGGGACAGGCCGACCAGCAGCATCAGGAACGAAATCCCCACCACGATCAGCAGCGCCAGCGCGGTATACATCTCGCGCAGATGCGCCGAATGGATGAATTTGAACACCGGGCGGGTCAAATAGATGCCCGCCAAAATGACAAAGCCAACCATGCCAATAGTCACCAGGGTCACGCCCCATCCGGGCAACCCCTGAACCAGCGACAGTTTGCCGTGTTCGGATGCGACATTGGCCAGACCACGTTGTATCGACCCGTCATTGGCAATCTGAAGCACGGCATCGCCCGCCAACAACGGCAAAAACGCCAGAATCGGGATCACCGCGATGTCCTGCGTCAGCAGCACCGAAAACGATGCCCGCCCGCCTCCGGTCTGCATCAGCCCCTTTTCCGACAGGGTTTGCAGCACGATCGCGGTCGAAGATAACGACAGCGCCAGGCCAATCGCCAGCGATATATTCCACGGCTGCCCCATCGCCATCGCCGCCAACATCAGTGCCAGCGTACTCAGTACGACTTGCAAACCGCCCATGCCAATCAGCCGGTGCCGCATGTCCCAAAGGGCGCGAGGGTCCAGCTCAAGCCCGATCAGGAACAGCATCATGATGATGCCAAATTCGGCAAAATGCCTCAAGTCTTCGATATCGGAACCAATCAGCCCCAACATCGGGCCGATAATGATCCCAGCGGCGAGATACCCCAGCACCGACCCCAGCCCTAAACGCGCCGCAATGGGCACCGCGATGACCGCAGCGGCCAGATAGATCGAGGCCTGAAACAGGATGGTTTCCATGTGGATTCGTCTTTCTTACGTCGGCAACGGCGCGTCGCGTTTCAATTGGTCCATAACGATTTGGCTTTGCACCCGCGACACAGCCGGATGCGGCAATAATACCTCGTGCAGCAGGGTGTTCAACGCCGGAAGGTCAGCGCAATACACCCGCAGCAAATAATCGGCATCCCCGGTCATGGTCCAGACACTGGTGATTTCGGGGCGCAGATTGACCAATCGCGCGAAACTGGCGGATTGCTCGGGTCCATGCACATTCAGATGCACCTGAACAAAACCCTGCACATGCAGGCCAAGCTTTTGCGGATCAAGCCGCGCTGAATAGCCCTGAATATAGCCCTCAGCCTCAAGCCGTTGTCGGCGACGACCCGCCTGACTGGCCGACAGGTTCAGCATTTCGCCCAGTTGGTGGGCGGTCAAATGGGCATCCTTTTGCAGGGCGGCCAGCAGTCTTGTGTCTGATGTATCCAGCATATGCGGCAGTTTCCTGAATTAGTTCCATATCACGCGGGGTTTGCGCAAAATTATCACATTTCACACCGAATTACGCGCGGAAAAAGCATCGTATTGCGCTTATTTAACATTCAGCAAATACATTCAACAGGAGACATCACAATGGGCCCTTTTCCGCATAGCGCACCAAAATCACAGATTAGCGACGATAATCCCGCGGGCACCGATGGCTTTGAATTTGTTGAGTTCTCGCACGCCGATCCGCAAGAGCTGCGCGATCTGTTTGCTCGCATGGGCTATGCGCTAACCGCCCGGCATAAAACCAAAGCGGTTGAGCTGTGGCAGCAGGGCGACATCACCTATGTGCTGAACGCCGAACCAGAGAGCTTTGCCGCACGGTTTGTTGACGAACACGGACCCTGTGCGCCCTCGATGGGCTGGCGTGTGGTAGACGCGCAGATTGCATTCGATCACGCAGTTTCCAAAGGCGCAGAACCCTATTTGGGCGACGATAAAACCATGGACGTGCCAGCGATCAAAGGCATTGGCGGATCGCTAATCTACTTCATCGACCAATATTACGAAACCAGCCCCTACAACGCCGAATTCAACTGGCTTGAGCAGTCCAAACCAGGCGGCGACGGGTTCTTTTACCTCGATCACCTGACCCATAACGTGTTCAAGGGCAACATGGACAAATGGTTCGCGTTTTATAGCGATCTGTTCAATTTCAAACAAATCCGGTTCTTTGACATTCAGGGCAAACATTCCGGTTTGTTCAGCCGGGCGCTGACCTCGCCCTGTGGTCGTATTCGCATCCCAATCAACGAGGATCGCGGTGAAACCGGGCAGATCGTCGCCTATCTGAAAAAATACAAAGGCGAAGGCATCCAGCATATCGCGGTTGGGACTGATGACATCTATGCCTCGACGGATCTGATCGCTGACAAGGGCGTAAAATTCATGCCAGGCCCGCCGGATGCCTATTACAATCTGAGCAAAACCCGCGTGCACGACCACGATGAACCGCTGGATAAGATGAAGGAATTCGGCATCCTGATCGACGGCGAGGGCGTTGTAGACGGCGGCGAAACCCGCATTCTGCTGCAAATATTCTCAAAAACCGTGATCGGCCCGATCTTTTTTGAGTTCATCCAGCGCAAAGGCGACGACGGCTTTGGCGAAGGCAATTTCAAAGCCCTGTTTGAATCCATAGAACAGGAACAGATTGACAATGGGGAAATCATAATCGCCTAACATCGTCGCCTAACGTTGGGGCCTAACATCGGCCCCCCGGCTTTTTTCTTTCTATAAATATCCCCGCCGGAGGCAAAATAAGCATCGCAGAGGCAAAACCTGCGATGCTTATGCATATCCCGCCCATTCTCTAGAAATGAAAACACCTAACCGTTGGGGATTTTTAACGTCATGTTGCGGCCAGCTTTTTGATAGCGCAATTCGCTGTCGCTGATGGCCAGAACCTGACCGCCGTCAATTCTGTCACCGACCTTGATCTTTTTGTACCGCCCGCTTGGCAACCGTACCAAAGCACGGCGGTTGGCCGAGGTGCCATAGACCCCGATCAAATTTATTTTACGCAGGTTGATAGCATTATCCAACGTCGCTTGGCGCGCCACTGACGCCGAGGATGGAATGCTTGGCTTAACCGTGCGCGGAGCGATTGTTGCAACCTGCGTGATAGCCGCAACCGAGCCCAAATTCGCGGTTTGTTTCGTCTTGGCCAGACCCTTTGGCCGGGCCAGCGGTTTGACTGATATCGCAACTGCCAGCTTGGTGCCCGTGGCTTCGGCCTCTGGCTCTGCCACAGGGACAGTTTCGGGGGCAACTTCGGCAATCACCGGCCGCTCAGGGCGCATCAAAGGGCGCACGCGTCCCAGTTCGGCGCGGGTCAGCCCTCCAAGCCTGGCGCGTTCGACCAATTCCATCAAATTGTCGGGTCGTGCCAGTGGGCGCAGTGTGGCGAGATAATTTTGCACATCTTGCTGTTCAGCCTCGGGGTCATCACGTGCAGGTGTCGGGGGTGGGCGGGCAGGCAGTTGCCCCAGATACACAATCACCCCGTCCGGATTAACCGTACCGTTGACTGTGGGGGTCACCAGGCCGCGTTCATCCAGTGCAAATTTGGTATCGGCCGCCGCGGGCGAGCTGATTGATCCGGGCATAACGTCGGTTTGCAGGCTGGCTAATGACGGCAAGGCCACCGCGTCATGGGATAGGTCCGTGCGATCAATTGAGGCTATATAAAGGTCGTCCAGCCCAATGATTGCTGGGGTCTCCAGAGTTTTCTGGGTGTCTTGCCCGCTGATTTCCACGGCTTTCATAACTGCGATGCCCATAGCCGCGATGTCGGTCTCGGCATTTTCTGCGGTCGCGCGCAGCGCGTCCAGAACTGCGGCGTCGGTGTCGGATAAATCTGGCTCAGCAGGCGGCAAAGCGGCAACGACTGGGTCCTCAATAAGAGATTCCTGAGCGGGCAACTGCGCCTCAGATGTCTGTGTGTCAGCGGTAATTGGCGGCTCTTGTGTGGGTTCCGGTTCGGCGGCCAATTCGTAATCCGCAGGATCAAGGAACAGCCAACGTGACAGTTTGGTGTCCATAAACAAGGATGCCCAGGCGGCAATTCCTGCCAAAAACAACAACAACACCGCAGTCAGAACCAACCCAAGATAGCGGGGTTTTCCGCCAACATCGGGGTCCGTGCGTGCCCCAAACACCGTCATGCGCTGTTCTTCGTCCGCTGCTGGAACTGCCGACATTTCCACTGGCGCCACGCGATGCGGTGTAGCGGCGGCAACGGCCGTCTTTTTGTCTTTGCGGCGGCTCAGAAAACTGGTCTTTTTCTCAGGTATTTCCACCTTTGGTCGCGGTTGTTCTTCGGCAAATGTGGCCAAAGGCTTGGCCAGGGGAACGGCAACCGCCGGGGCCCCGCTTGCATCTGAATCGTCGATTGAAACCGGGGCAGGCACATCTTGCTGACGTGTTGCGCCCTCCAATGATGGGGCCGTGGTTGCCGGTTGTGATTCGCTAATCTCGGGTCTTTTGGCGGCTGCGATTGGGGCTGAAATCGGCGCTGAGATGGGGGCCGGAATTGGGCTAGGTGCCTTGGGGATCGCTTCGGGCGTGGGTTCAATAACAGTTTTAACCAGAGTGTTCATTGACGAATCAAGGACCAAAACAGGATCTGCCACAGGGGTTCTGCGCCGGCGGGTTGCAAACCCGGCCACCGGTAATTCGGGTTCTGGCTTTGGCACAAATTTAGGAATATCGGCCATGCCAATGACAACAACCGCGATATGATCTGCATCGGCGCGGTCACCGCCAAGGAACTCTGCCGCGTGCGAGGTCGGGCCGAAATTCGGCTCCCCCAGGTATAGATTATCACCGGGAACCGCGACAAAGCTGACCGGGTTGAACAAATGCTCGACCGCAAAGGCTTCGGCTTCGGCCAATGTTTCGCGGGCCACCGCCGCGATATGGGTCATGTCGCCCTCAATTGAGAAGTCAAAGGCCAGATCGGACACTGGATAAGGCGTGGCGCCGTCCAATGCTGCCAACACCATTTCGGTGCGCAGGCCATCCTCGGCGCCGCCGGTTTCAACAGTCAGATAGCGAATTTGCTCGTTGGGGATAATCAGCTTGCAGGCCAGACCATCCGGCTCCAGCCGCCCGGCCTTGTCGCGCAGCTCGGCCAATGCCGGGCTTAGATCGGCGCTTTCCAGCGTGACTTCTCCCACCGTGCGCCAACCGCCAGCGGCACGGTGCAACAGTGAGATACCTTCGAATGACAAAGAGAGCGCGAAACCCGGTTTCATATAACGGCAATTCCATAACAATTTGCAGAGCACGACTTGCGCTCTCAGGGTTTAGTTTAGAGCAGGATTTTGCCGAGGAAAAGAAAAACACACCACTTACCATTGCAAGGGGTCGTTTGGCTGGCGCATTCTGGCCCAACATCATGCGCTCAAACAAGGAAAAGTCGAATGAAAAGACTGCTATTCATCCTCACAGCGATGTCCCTGACAATTGCCGGGACCGTGTCAAGTGAACCGGCGCCGCGCCAAATTACTGTGACCGGAACTGGCGAGATCGCCGCTGCGCCCGATATGGCGACGATCACCCTTGGCGTCACCAACGAGGACGTTGATGCCGCCGTGGCAATGGCCGCGACGTCCAATGCTGTGGCCGCCATTCTGGACCGCCTTGAGGGCATGGAAATTGCCGGTCGTGACATGCAAACGCAACAGTTTTCTATCCGCCCTGTCTGGTCAAACCGAAGCAGTGATTCAAACGGAACCTCAAAGATTACCGGTTTTCAGGCCTCAAATATGGTGCTGGTCCGAATTCGGGATCTGGCCAAATTAGGCGGTGTTCTGGATGCGGTGATCGCCGATGGTGCCAATGATTTCAGTGGTTTGCAGTTTTCGATTCAGAACCCGGATCCTTTGAGCGAAAAGGCCCAACAGGCCGCGGTCGCGGATGCAACGGCGAGCGCAAAATTGCTGACCTCGGCGGCGGGTGTGTCGTTGGGGATGGTGTTGTCGATCACTGAACAGGGCGGGCGGGGGCAGCCGATGATGATGGCCTCGGCACGCGAATCCGGGGGCGCAATTGCGGCCGGAGAAGTGACGATTAACGCGTCCGTCACCATGGTTTTCCAGATCGAAAACTAGCAATGCGCGGGGCCAAAACCGGCCCCGCCACAACATTTACCTAGCGGTGCGTGGGGCTAAAACCGGCCCCACCACAACAGTTACTTAGCTGGACGCAACGGCCAGCGCCTGATCCATATCGGCAATCAGATCGTTAATGTCTTCGATGCCAATTGACAGGCGCACCACATTGGGGCCGGCACCCGCTGCTTCCTGTTGCTCGGCCGTCAATTGCCGGTGCGTGGTTGATGCCGAATGGATGATCAATGACCGCGTATCGCCAAGATTGGCCACATGCGAGAAAATCTCGAGCGCATTCACCAGTTTGATACAGGCGTCATAACCGCCCTTAACCGCAAAGGTGAACAGGCCACCGGCGCCTTTGGGGCAAATTTTGGCAATCCGGTCGTAATAGGGCGACGATTTCAGCCCGGCATAGGTCACATAATCGACCCGGTCATCCGCCTCGAGCCATTTGGCCAGCTTTTCCGCGTTCTCGACATGGCGTTGCATACGCAGTGACAGGGTTTCGGTGCCCATCAGCGTGTAATGCGCCGCCTGTGGGTTCATGGTCATGCCCAGATCGCGCAGACCAATGGCGATGCCGTGAAAGGTAAACGCCAGCGGCCCAAATGTTTCGTGAAATTTCAGCCCGTGATAGGCCGGTTCGGGCTGGCTCAGCGATGGGAATTTGTCGTTTGCCGACCAATCGAACATACCGCTGTCCACGACACACCCGCCCATGACAGTGCCGTTGCCGGTCAGGTATTTGGTGGTCGAATGCACCACCAATGTGGCGCCATGTTTAATTGGATTGCACAGATATGGCGTGGCGCTGGTGTTGTCGACGATCAGCGGAATTCCGGCCTCATCCGCAATCGCGGCAATTGCGTCCAGATCGGTGATATAGCCACCGGGGTTGGCGATGGATTCACAAAACACCGCGCGGGTGTTGTCGTCAATCGCTGCCTTAACCGCATCGGTGTCGTCAAAATCAACAAAGGTCGCGGACCAGCCAAAGCGTTTGATCGTGTGGCTGAACTGGGTAACCGAGCCGCCATAAAGCCGCGTGGACACAACCACATTCAGCCCAGGAGCCATCAGCGGAAACAGCGCCATGATCTGCGCCGCATGACCGGACGAGCAGCAAACCGCGCCGGTGCCGCCTTCGAGTGTGGCAATGCGTTCCTGCAAAACCGCAACCGTTGGGTTGGTCAGACGTGAATAGATATAGCCAACTTCTTGCAGATTAAACAACGCCGCTGCGTGGTCGGCATCACGAAACACATAGGCCGTGGTCTGGTAGATCGGCGTTTGGCGCGCGCCAGTGGCCGGATCAGGCCGCGCACCGGCGTGAATTTGCAACGTATCAAAGCCATGAGTTGGTCCGTCAGTCATCTGTTCGTCTCCCTAGGTCAAAGTTGACCATTGGGTATGCGATTGACAGCCGCGGGGCAACCTTAGCGCATCCAAAAGCCTTCAGATTTGATCCGGTTGCGGATGGTCTGCTCGCGTCGTGGCAGGTGGTCGCGGTCAAACAGCGCCCGTACTTTATGGCCCCGTCCATGATAAATTGTGCGTCTAATCGGCTCATACATCTTTAGGATTTTCTTGAGCTTGTTTGGCGCGCAGACCGTTTCCAGAACCTCGATAACATGATCGTTTTCGCGGGCATACAGCAGCGGGAAATGCCGGTAATGACAACTCACCGTGCCATCAAGATAGCCCTCGGGTAACGCATCACGCCCACCGCCCAACGCATGGATAACCAAGGGCAACGCCACCTGATCCAGCCATGGATCAAGCGTTTGTCCAGTGAGTTCTACCGGTGGTAAATCGCGGATCGAAACCATGTAATCCAGCATTAGCTGGCCAAACACATGCGGACATTTGTAGAAAAAGAACCCGGCGTTGAAATACAGATAGCGACGCCAGTATTCATCGGGCTGGGTAGTATCCAGGGTGCTTTCAAAATCCAGATCAAAGCGGTCATACAGCGATTTCCAGATGCCCGCATATCCGGGGCCGTACAGCAACGGCAGCGGCCATGTACCTTCGCGGCGCAGCGATGCGGTTGGGCGATCAAAGTCAAAGGGCACCGATTCGATGTCGCCAGTTATGAGCGTATCGGTGTCAAAAAACACAAAGGGCTCGCCCTTGGGCATCGCCATAAGGGCCTCGATCTTGTTGCCAAAGGGGTAGGTTTGGCCAAAGATCAGGTTTTCAAATGGTAAGCTTTCGGCGCCGTAGGATTTTAGTGCCGCCAGAATCTCGGCATTGTTGATTTGCGGATTACGGTCCCATTTGTCGTTTTTTTGCGGCGTGGCCACAAACACCCGGCCGGCGAAATCCGGCGATGCGGCGCGCAAAGAGGCAACGAAAAGCAACGCTTCGTATTGCAGACGGCCAGATTGGCCGACGATCATAATATTGAAAGGTTGGCGCAATGCCGGGTTTTTTGCCATATTGGTTCCAGCCGCGGAAATATTGCTACGGCAAATGCCGTTTTGCGATGACTATAGAGCGGGTTTCACGATCTCAAAAGCCCTGCGATATTCTAAAGACTAAAATTGTGAGGATGTGATCATGTTAGGGTTATTTTTGTTCATGGTGGCGCTGGGAATTGATGCGATGTCGTCGGATCCGTTGCCTGTTGCCATACCGACAGAGCAGGTCGCCGAACCGCAGGTGCCAACGGGCAAATTTACCACTGCGGTTGAGGTGCAGCCGATTTTGAACGCCACCCGCGCCAACTGGATCGCAGTACGTGAATATAACGGGCAGGACCTGATCTATGTGACGCATCTGTGGTCGTGGCGCTGTGGATTGATGGAAATGCGCATTGGCATCAACGGTGCTGTGCCCGAAATCTGGGGCTTGCCGGACTGTCATATGGATAAGCCCGTGCCCAATATGGTGACCGAAGACGACGGTTTGCCGTATCGGGTATTTCCGCTGAATTCGGTTACTGAGGTCAAAGTTGTGGTCACCTATGACGATCTGACCACAACGACCGCCACATATGACAGGATGGGCGTGCTGATTCTGTGAAAAATTTTACCATTTGATAAAAAATGGGAATGTGCCATGATGCATGCAAGGAAAACGAGTTTTGGGAGACACCTATGGCACAGAGCCAGACGGCATCCGGTATCGTTGCAGGGCGACTGACTGCGGACGAGATTGCGACAAACTTTAGCGACCTACATCCGGCCTATGCGCCGCATGAGGCCTCGGTTGCGGCGGACAGATGTTATTTTTGCTATGACGCGCCATGCGTCACGGCCTGTCCGACTGAGATCGACATTCCGCTATTTCTGCGTCAAATCCAGTCGGGGCAGCCCGACGGTGCGGCGCGCACGATATTTGATCAGAACATCCTGGGTGGCATGTGTGCCCGGGTCTGTCCAACAGAAACGCTCTGCGAAGAGGCCTGCGTGCGCGAAGCCGCCGAGGGCAAGCCGGTCGAGATTGGCCGTTTGCAGCGTTATGCAACCGATACGCTGATGTCATCGGGGGTTCATCCCTATAGCCGTGCGGCGCTGACGGGCAAAACTGTGGCCGTTGTTGGGGCAGGGCCTGCGGGTCTGGCCTGTGCGCATCGTCTCGCGATGTTGGGCCATGATGTGGTTATTCACGAGGCCAAAGCTAAATCTGGCGGGCTGAATGAATTTGGCATCGCCGCCTATAAATCCACGAATAATTTCGCCGGGGCCGAGGTTGATTGGCTGCTGCAAATTGGTGGCATCACGGTTCAAACTGGCTCTGCCCTTGGCGGTGATATCACGCTGGACGGGCTGCAAAGCCAGTATGATGCGGTGTTTCTGTCGATTGGTCTGGGCGGTGTCAACGCGTTGCAGGCCGAAGGGTCCGACATGGATGGCGTCCGAGATGCGGTTGATTTCATTGAAGATGTTCGCCAGGCTAGTGACCTTGCGGCGTTGCCCGTTGGGCGCAATGTTGTGGTTATTGGCGGCGGTATGACGGCGGTGGATGCGGCGGTACAGGCAAAACTGTTGGGCGCGCAAAACGTGACAATCGCCTATCGGCGTGGGCAGGACGCGATGGCGGCCAGCCGGTTTGAGCAGGATTTGGCCACCTCGCATGGGGTGCATATCATGACGCATGTGCAACCGATTGCGGTATTGGGTAATGGATCGGCCGCGGAAATAGAGCTGGGCTATACCCACACTGAAAACGGCAGGCTGACCGCGACGGGCGAGGTTGTTCGCCTACCTGCGGATCAGGTGTTTATGGCGATTGGCCAAACATTGGACAACGCGCCGTCTGGATTGACTGTTGAGGCGGGTAAAATCACGGTCACCGGGTTTGGCCGCACGTCGGTTTCGGATGTCTGGGCAGGGGGCGATTGCGCCTCGGGCGGCGATGATCTGACGGTCACGGCGGTCGCCGAAGGACGCGATGCGGCGATGGACATTCATGAAATTTTGATCGGGTAAGCGTGGGTTTTTACCCACCCTGCACCCAAGGAGGCTATGATGGCTGATTTGACAAGCAACTTTCTGGGCATTTCCTCGCCTAACCCGTTCTGGCTCGCATCTGCTCCGCCAACGGACAAAGAATACAACGTTCGACGTGCATTTGAGGCTGGTTGGGGCGGTGTGGTTTGGAAAACATTGGGGTCCGAAGGGCCGCCCGTGGTTAACGTTAATGGCCCGCGATATGGCGCGATTTATGGCGCCGACCGGCGGTTGCTGGGGTTGAACAACATTGAGTTGATCACCGACCGGCCACTGGAAACCAACCTGGAAGAGATCGCGCGGGTCAAGGCGGATTACCCGGATCGTGCCATCATCGTGTCGTTGATGGTGCCCTGCGAAGAGCAGGCATGGAAGGATATTCTGCCACGCGTGTCCGAGACTGGTGCTGATGGCATTGAGCTGAATTTCGGCTGTCCACACGGTATGTCGGAACGTGGCATGGGCGCGGCCGTGGGGCAGGTGCCGGAATACATCGAAATGGTTACCCGCTGGTGTAAGCAATATTACGACAAGCCAGTGATCGTGAAGTTGACGCCTAATATCGCGGATATTCGCAAACCTGCGCTGGCTGCCAAAAACGGTGGCGCGGATGCGGTGTCGTTGATCAATACGATCAATTCGATTACTTCGGTTGATCTTGATCTGATGTGCCCCGAGCCGACAATTGATGGCAAAGGTAGCCACGGTGGGTATTGCGGGCCTGCGGTGAAACCGATTGCGCTCAACATGGTTGCCGAGATCGCGCGGGATGTTGAAATGCAAGGTCTGCCAATTTCCGGAATTGGCGGCGTGACCAACTGGCGCGATGCGGCCGAGTTTATGGCTCTGGGCTGTGGCAACGTGCAGGTTTGTACCGCTGTGATGACCTATGGCTTTAAAATCGTTGATGAAATGTGCGCGGGCCTATCGCAATGGATGGATGAAAAGGGCTATGATAATGTCTCAGATTTTGTCGGACGTGCGGTGCCAAATGTTACCGATTGGAAGTACCTGAACCTGAATTACATCGCCAAAGCGCAGATTGATCAGGACCAATGTATTAAATGTGGGCGTTGTTATGCGGCCTGCGAAGATACCTCGCATCAGGCGATTTCGATGAGTGAAGACCGCGTGTTTGAGGTGATCGACGAGGAATGCGTTGCCTGCAATCTATGTGTCGAAGTCTGCCCGGTCGAGAACTGTATCACGATGGTTGAAATGGCCGCCGGGTCGGTGGATCCGCGGACCGGCAAGGTGGTGCAGGAAGACTATGCCAACTGGACAACGCATCCGAATAATTCCGGAGCTGTTGCCGCAGAATAAGGTAAACGCGCCCTAGGGCGCGTGCC
Organism: Granulosicoccus sp.; assembly: GCA_047623555.1. GTDB lineage: Bacteria > Pseudomonadota > Alphaproteobacteria > Rhodobacterales > Rhodobacteraceae > NORP181. Next base: position 17,467 of record JBLHMP010000008.1, on the reverse strand, counting down.
GCTGGCAGAGGTATTTGACACGAGAAGAATCAGGGGCTCAGCAGACGACGATAGACGGTGTCGATAAAGTCGGGGGCGGTGTCAAAAGGGTCTTCATTGCCAAGGACGGCACGGATTTGTACGTCGAAATCGGCGTAATGTTGGGTCAGGGACCAGATGGAAAACAGCAGGTGATAGGGATGGATGGGGGCGATTTTCCCTGCCGTAATCCAGTTTTGGATCAGCGCGGCCTTGTCATCGACCAGATGTTTGAGATCCATCGACAACGCGGCATGAATGCGCGGGGCGCCCTGAATGATTTCATTGGCAAACAGCCGACTTTCACGCGGAAAATCACGGCTCATTTGCAGTTTGCGGTGTACATAGGCAAGGATTTCTTCCAGCGGGTCGCCGTCGGAGTTAAGAACTCGCAAAGGGTTCAGCCAAGTGTCCATCAGTTCAGACAAAAGGGCACCGTGCATCGCCTCTTTGGACGGGAAGTAATAGAGCAGGTTGGGCTTGCTAAGCCCTGCCGCATTGGCAATTTGATCGACGGTTGCACCGCGAAATCCTTGGGCGGAAAACACGTCCAACGCCGCGTTAAGTATCGCGGCGCGGTTTTTTTTCTGAATGCGGGTGGGGCGAGCTGCGGGCATTTGTCCCAAATCGTTGTTTGTGCGGTTGGTAGGGCGGCATGTTCTTGACTGCCCATGCCGCCGTGATAGCCTTGCTTTGACCAGTTGGTCAAATCATTCGGGCGAATGCGGAATTTTCCGCAATTGGGGGATAACATTATGGCGACACCGGCACAGAACCTAAAGATCAACGGGGAACGGTTTTGGGAAAGTCTGATGGAGATGGCAAAAATCGGCCCCGGCATTGCGGGTGGTAATAATCGCCAGACCGTCACGGATGAGGATGGCGAAGGCCGCACATTGTTCCAGAGCTGGTGCTTGGCTGCGGGCTGCACAATGGGGTTGGACCAGATGGGAAATATGTTTGCCCGGCGCGAAGGCACCGATCCGGATGCTTTACCGGTCTATGTCGGCTCGCATCTGGATACGCAGCCGACGGGTGGTAAATATGACGGGGTTCTTGGGGTTCTTGGTGGGCTTGAAATCATTCGCTCGCTGAATGACATGGATATCAAAACACGCCACCCCATCGTGGTGACCAATTTCACCAACGAAGAGGGCACGCGATATGCCCCGGCGATGTTAGCGTCCGGGGTGTTCGCGGGCATTCATACGCAGGATTGGGCCTATAATATCGAAGATGCTGTAGGCAAAAAGTTTGGCGATGAACTGGCCCGGATTGGGTGGCGCGGTGAAGAAGAAGTTGGCGCGCGCAAGATGCGAGCGTTTTTTGAGCTGCACATTGAACAGGGTCCGATTCTTGAAGCCGAAGGGAAATCGATTGGCGTCGTTACCCACGGACAGGGTTTGTCCTGGACGCAAGTGACGGTGACGGGGCGGGATTCACACACCGGGTCAACGCCGATGCCGATGCGTAAAAACGCCGGCCTTGGCATGGCGCGTATTCTGGAAAAGGTGGACGAGATCGCTTGGTCACATGCGCCGGATGCCGTTGGGGCCGCCGGGCATATCGAGGTTTTCCCTAATTCACGCAACGTGATACCGGGGCGGGTTGTGTTCACGGTTGATTTCCGGTCGCCCGATTTGGCGGTGATTCAGGACATGGAGGCGCGGCTGCGCGTCGAAGGCCGGAAAATTGCGGATGACATGGGGATCGAGGTTGAGTTTGAGAAAGTTGGCGGTTTTGATCCGGTGACATTCGACAAAGGCTGTGTGTCTGCTGTGCGGGATGCGGCGGAACGGTTGGGATTGAGCCATCGTGATCTGATTTCCGGGGCCGGGCATGATGCTTGCTGGATTAACCAAGTGGCACCAACCGCGATGGTAATGTGCCCTTGTGTTGATGGGCTTTCGCATAATGAGGCCGAGGAAATTTCGCCGGAATGGGCTGCCGCCGGGGCGAATGTTTTGTTTCATGCGGTTGTTGAGACAGCAGAGATTGTGGAGTGATAACACTCACTCTTTGTCAGAGCGCGTAGGCTTAATGTGGAATGGAAAATTTGGGTTAGTCCCAAAGCTCACACCATGATGGTTAAGTAGGCCTGTGACATAGTTAATGTATAAGGGAAATTGATCGCGACAAACTAGCTGCTCGTGGCATCCCATTAAGAACAGGGAGAAACTAAATGACTACAGTCATCAAAAACGGGACCATCGTCACCGCTGATCTAACCTACAAGGCGGACGTGTTGATCGAGAATGGTACGATCACCGAGATCGGCCCTGATCTGAAAGGCGACGAACAACTTGATGCGACCGGTTGCTATGTTATGCCCGGCGGCATTGATCCACATACCCATCTGGAAATGCCGTTTATGGGTACCTATTCCACTGACGATTTCGAATCTGGTACTCGCGCTGGATTGGCAGGCGGCACCACGATGGTGGTTGATTTTGCATTGCCCAATCAAGGCGAGGGGCTGCTGGATGCGCTGAAACGCTGGGACAACAAATCAACGCGGGCAAATTGTGACTATTCGTTCCACATGGCTGTGACGTGGTGGGGCGAACAGGTTTTCGACGAAATGGCGACCGTGGTAAATGAACGCGGCATCAACACTTTCAAGCACTTTATGGCCTATAAGGGTGCATTGATGGTGAATGATGACGAAATGTATGCCTCCTTTAAACGGGTGGGCGAACTTGGCGGGATTGCGATGGTCCACGCCGAAAACGGTGATGTGGTGGCGGAACTGTCCGCCAAGCTATTGGCCGAAGGTAACACTGGCCCCGAGGCGCATGCCTATTCCCGCCCGCCGCAGGTTGAGGGCGAAGCAACCAACCGCGCCATCATGATTGCCGATATGACTGGCGTGCCGCTGTATGTGGTTCACACCTCCTGTGAGGATAGTCACGAAGCGATCAGGCGCGCCCGCATGCAAGGCAAACGCGTTTGGGGCGAGCCGTTGATCCAGCACCTCACGCTGGACGAAAGCGAGTATTTCAATACCGACTGGGATCATGCCGCACGTCGGGTGATGTCACCGCCATTCCGCAATAAAATGCACCAAGATTCCCTGTGGCACGGATTGCAGTCTGGGTCTTTGTCGGTCGTGGCGACCGACCATTGCGCTTTTACAACCGAGCAAAAACGTTTTGGAAAAAACGATTTTACTCAAATTCCCAACGGTACCGGAGGGCTGGAGGATCGAATGCCGATGTTGTGGACTTATGGAGTTAGCACCGGCAGGTTAACACCAAATGAATTTGTTGCAGTGACATCGACGAATATTGCCAAAATTCTGAACTGCTATCCGAAAAAAGGTGCAGTTTTGGTGGGGGCTGACGCTGATTTGGTGGTTTGGGATCCCGAAAAAGAGAAAGTTATTTCTGCCGATACGCAACAATCCTCTATTGATTACAATGTGTTCGAAGGCAAAGCGGTTAAGGGGCTCCCCCGGTTTACCCTGACACGGGGCCAGGTCGCTGTTTATGACGGGGAAATCCGTACTCAGGAAGGCCATGGCGAATTTGTCAAACGCGAACCCAACACATCTGTGAATACCGCGTTGTCCAAGTGGAAAGGCCTGACTGCTCCGCGACCGGTACAACGATCTGGTATTCCAGCAAGCGGTGTATAGCTAATAAATTCAAGGTAGTATACGATATACCTAAACTTACTTCTGGGTGGAGGCATCAAAAATTCAGATGAGTATTGAAACTGTGATTGAGGCAAAAGACCTTGATCTGGTCTTTGAGACAAATGATGGTCCGGTTGAGGCGCTTCGCAATGTGTCCCTGACCATCAACAAAGGGGATTTTGTTAGCTTTATCGGCCCGTCGGGCTGTGGCAAAACTACGTTTTTACGGGTTATGGCGGCGCTGGAGCAACCCACAGGCGGAACTATCACTGTCAATGGCGTCAGCCCGGACGAGGCCCGTAAGTCAAGGGCTTATGGCTATGTTTTTCAAGCGGCTGGACTGTATCCTTGGCGTACGATTGCCGGGAATATTAAACTGCCGCTCGAAATCATGGGGTTTTCGCGCAAAGAACAGCAAGATCGCGTGAACTCTGTCTTGCAACTTGTTGATCTTGATGGATTTGGTGGGAAATACCCTTGGCAATTATCTGGCGGGATGCAACAGCGGGCTTCGATTGCGCGGGCCTTGGCTTTTGATGCTGATATTTTGCTGATGGATGAACCATTCGGCGCACTGGACGAGATTGTGCGCGACCATCTGAATGAGCAATTATTGGAATTGTGGGCGCGCACGCAAAAGACCATCGCCTTTGTCACGCATTCGATCCCCGAAGCTGTGTATTTGAGCACAAAAATTGTGGTGATGAGCCCACGCCCAGGACGGATTACCGATATCATTGAAAGCCCGCTGCCAAAGGAACGGCCTCTGGAAATTCGCGATTCTGCCGAGTTTATTGAGGTCGCGCACCGTGTGCGCGAAGGATTGAGGGCGGGACATGTCGAAGGTTGAGTTTGTTAACCTGATGTTCATCGGGTGGATAGTATGAGGGTAATTGTTCCGGTTTTGACGGTGCTCGCTGTGATTGTGACGTTGTGGTATGCGGCCTGTATTCCGATGAACATCAAAGGAGTATTGACCGAGGCCGAGCGTGCAGGGGCCGAGGTGACCCCTCCGGGCGCCAGAGACCGGCGTGATCTGGACGCGTTCAGATTGGTGCTGGACAATAGTTTTGCCATTCCTGCGACGTGGGAACAGGCGCGGCCACGTCTGCCAGCGCCGCATCAGGTGGCGATTGAACTGTTCAATACCACGGTGATGAAAAAGGTAAACTCGAAACGCTCTTTGGTGTTTCATGGGTGGGTAACGCTAAGTGCGACGTTGCTGGGGTTTGCCATTGGTACCGGGCTGGGGATTTTACTAGCGGTGGGAATCGTACATTCCCGCGTGATGGATATGAGCGTTATGCCTTGGGCCATTGTCAGTCAGACAATTCCAATCATCGCCCTGGCACCGATGATAATTGTGGTGCTCTATTCGATTGGCGTGCAGGGAATTATTCCAAAGGCGATTATTAGCGCCTACCTTAGCTTTTTCCCAGTGGTTGTGGGGATGGTCAAAGGCTTGCGTAGCCCGGATGCGATGCAGTTGGATCTGTTGCGGACTTATCATGCCAGTAATGCGCAAGGGTTCTGGAAATTGCGGTTGCCGGCATCGATGCCGTATTTGTTCACGTCGTTGAAAATAGGCATCGCTGCATCGCTGGTTGGGGCGATCGTTGGTGAATTGCCAACCGGGGCAGTTGCCGGACTTGGCGCGCGGCTATTGGCAGGGTCGTATTATGGGCAGACCGTGCAAATTTGGTCAGCGTTATTTGCTGCTGCAATATTGGCGGCGACGCTGGTGGCGATTGTGGGCCTCATTGAACGGAATGTGCTGAAACGGATGGGGATGACATGACCCTGACGCGCTATAATTTCGTCGCTTTGATTGCTGGGCTATTTGGATTGGCCTTCATTGCGTTCTTTGGGCCAGGAAAATTTGGCATTTTCACCATCTTGTTTTGCTGGGCCGCTTTGTGGTTTGCTAATGTAAAGCTCGCCCATTCAGGATGGAAATATGCCAGATGGCTGGTGCCGTTTCTTTTTGGCATAACACTGCTGGTACTCTGGGAGTTAACTGTCACATTGTTTGATGTGCCACAGGTGATCCTGCCCGCACCTTCGATGATTGCAGCGCGGTTTGCGGTGAGCACAGACATCCTATGGCAAGACTTTGTGCAGACAATCCTAAAGGGTGCTGTGTCGGGCTATGTTATTGGCTGCGCCGCGGCATTTCTGACGGCCATTTTGGTGGACCGATACGATTTCCTGCACCGCGGGTTGCTGCCCGTGGGTAATTTCATGGCGGCGCTACCGATTGTTGGAACCGCGCCCATTTTGGTGATGTGGTACGGGTTCAACTGGCAAAGCAAGGCCGCCGTTGTTGTGGTCATGGTGTTCTTTCCAGTGTTGATAAATGTGGTTGCAGGTTTGCGCGAAACCAGCACCATGCAGCGTGACTTGATGAACACTTATGCCGCCAGCTATTGGCAAAGCTTTGTCAAACTGCGCTTGCTCGCGGCGATGCCGTTCATATTCAACGGGTTGAAGATTGCGACGACTCTGGCGCTCGTCGGGGCGATTGTTGCTGAATTTTTTGGCTCTCCGACCGTTGGGATGGGGTTTCGCATCTCAACTTCGGTCGGGCAGCTATCGCTCGACATGGTTTGGGCCGAGATTGTAGTGGCCGCATTGGCGGGGTCGCTATTTTATGGGGCGGTGGCTTTGGCGGAAAAGGCTGTTACATTCTGGCATCCGTCGCAACGGCAATAGTAATTTTCAACAAGGAGTGACGATAATGAAAAAACTACTGACAGGGGCCGCATTGGCCATAGGCCTGGCCGCAAGCCCGGTATTGGCCGAAGAAGTTAAGCTGCAATTGCAATGGGTCACCCAGGCCCAGTTCGCAGGCTATTACGTGGCTTTGGACAAAGGGTTCTACAAAGAAGAAGGCCTGGACGTGACCATTTTGCCAGGCGGTCCTGACATCGCTCCGCCACAGGTTTTGGCCGGGGGCGGCGCTGACGTCATGTTGAACTGGATGCCCTCCGCATTGGCGGCGCGCGAAAAGGGTCTGGCCGTGGTAAACATCGCTCAGCCGTTCAAAACCTCTGGTCTGATGCTGACCTGCTGGAAAGATACCGGCATCAAAAGCCCGCAGGATTTCAAAGGCAAAACCATTGGTGTTTGGTTCTTTGGCAACGAATATCCGTTCCTCAGCTGGATGAGCCAGGAAGGCATTTCCACCGATGGCGGCGATGATGGGGTGACTGTTCTAAAGCAGGGCTTTAACGTTGATCCGTTGTTGCAGCGTCAGGCTGATTGTATCTCGACGATGACCTATAATGAATATGGTCAGGTTCTTGATGCGGGTGTTGATCCGTCCGAATTGGTGACTTTCAAGTATGAAGACCAGGGCGTTGCGACGCTAGAAGATGGGATTTATGCACTGGAAGAGAACCTGAAAGACCCGGCGTTCGTCGCCAAAATGGTCAAGTTCGTGCGTGCGTCAATGAAAGGCTGGAAATACGCCGAGGCGAATCCGGATGAGGCCGCCGAGATCGTTTTGGACAATGACTCCTCTGGTGCTCAGACCGAAGCGCATCAAAAACGCATGATGAGTGAGATCGCCAAACTGACAGCAGGTAGCAATGGCACACTTGATCCGGCCGACTTTGACCGGACCGTGGCCACATTGCTGGCCGGTGGGTCTGACCCGGTTATCACCAAGGCACCAGAAGGTGCCTGGACGCATGCGATCACCGATAAAGCGCTGAACTAAAAGACGCTTTACCCCCGGTTTAGGCTGGGGCACACAACATTCAGAAACGCGGCCACAGAATTGGGCCGCGTTTTTTTATGGCCGGGGTTTGGGACTAAATTCCAAGTGACGGAGCGAGTTTTGTATGCAATAATTTGGTATAGATACCGAAAACTGAAATATTTGGTAAATTATGCAAGATTTCGCACAAGAATTCACATTGGCGTTGGGCCTGATCCTATCCGGGGATTCGGGCCTGTGGGCGATCGTGTTTTTGTCGCTGCGCGTATCGTTAACTGCGGTGCTGATTGGGGCCGTGATTGGTATGCCGTTGGGGGCGGCTTTGGCCGTGGGGCGGTTTGCCGGGCGTCGGCTGATGATCGTTTTGGTTAATGCAATGATGGGCTTGCCACCCGTGGTTGTTGGCCTGCTGGTTTACCTGTTGCTTTCAAGGTCCGGGCCGTTGGGGGTGCTGGAGCTGCTCTATACGCCGACCGCGATGATCATCGCGCAGGTGGTGCTGGTGACGCCGATCATTGCCGCGCTGACGCGGCAGGCGGTGGAGACGCTGGACCGGGAATATGCAGAACAGCTTCGGTCGCTTGGGGTGTCGCGGTTGGCGTCGGTGCCGACATTATTGTGGGACGGGAGGTTGGCATTGTTGACCGCGTTGTTGGCCGGGTTTGGCCGCGCCATCGCCGAGGTTGGCGCGGTGATTATCGTGGGCGGCAATATCAATCACGCGACCCGTTTGATGACCACAACGATTGCGCTTGAAACCTCAAAGGGCAATCTGGCGTTGGCTTTGGCATTGGGGACGATCCTGATTGGGCTGGCCATCGGGGTAACAGCAACGGTCAGCCTGTTGGGGCTCAGGGATGAGCCGGGACAGATGCGCCATGCGTGATATGATGCCTGAGCTTTCGGTGGATAAACCACAGATTGTCGTGTCTGACCTGACGATTACACGCGATGGCCGGGTGCTGTTGCAGGTGCCGGTTCTGTCGCTGAACGGACCTGGGCCGACGTTGATCGTAGGGCCAAATGGGGCTGGCAAAAGCCTGTTGTTGCGGTGTTTGCACGGGCTGATTGTGCCGGATTCGGGGCAGGTTTTGCAGGATGGTCAGCCGTTGAATTCGGCCAGGCGATTGAAACAGGCGATGGTGTTTCAGTCGCCGGTGTTGTTGCGTCGGTCGGTGGCGGCCAATCTGGACTATGTGCTGCGTCATCGTCGGGTGCCGCGCAAATTGCGCAAGGCCCGGATAGTGGATCTGCTCACCGAAGGGGGATTGGATGACCGAGGGCGCCAACCAGCGCGCAGCCTGTCGGGCGGCGAGGCGCAGCGTCTTGCGATCTTGCGCGCTTTGGCCTGCGATCCAGAGGTTTTGTTTTTGGACGAGCCGACAAGCGCTCTTGATCCGGCGGCGACGCAGGCGATTGAGGCGATCATTCTGGCGGCTGCTGTGCGCGGAACCCGGATTGTGATGGTGACGCATGATATCGGTCAGGCGCGCCGATTGGGCCATGATATTGTGTTGATGCAGGGCGGCCAGATCGTTGAACACACCGCTGCAAGTTGCTTTTTTGACAGGCCGCAGACCCAGACCGCACAGCGGTTTCTGGCGGGCGGTTTGGTTTTGTAATCCTGATAGGGTTAAGGAAATATGAGAAATTTGATCACTGCGGTTGTGCTGTGTTTGGGGCTGTTCACTGGGGCCGCGCATGCGGTTGAGCCGTTTATTGTTTTGCAATCCACCACATCCACGCAAAATTCGGGTCTGTTGGATGCGATCCTGCCGGGGTTTGAGGTTGAAACCGGTATTGAGGTACGCGTGGTTGCGGTTGGCACTGGGCAGGCGATCCGCAATGCAGCAAACGGTGATGGCGATGTGTTGCTGGTGCATGCGAGGTCGGCCGAGGAAAAATTCGTCGCGGATGGCTGGGGGGGGGAGCGGTTTGACGTGATGTACAATGATTTTGTGCTGGTCGGGCCAATTGAGGACCCGGCTGGCATCAAGGGTGGTGATGATGTGGTTGCGGGTTTGCAGGCAATTGCGGCAACCAACGCGGTGTTTGTATCGCGCGGCGATGATAGTGGCACGCATAAGGCCGAGTTGCGGCTGTGGAACGTGACGGGGCTGGATGTGGCTGGCGCGTCGGTGGATTGGTATCGTGAAACCGGATCAGGCATGGGCGCGACGCTGAACGTTGCGGCGGGTATGGGGGCCTATGTTTTGACTGACCGGGCGACGTGGATGGCCTTTGGTAACAAAGACGGATTGGTGATTTTGGTTGAGGGGGACGCGCGTCTGTTCAATCAATATGGGGTTATTCTGGTGAATCCCAAAATGCATCCGAAAGTGCGCGCCGCTGCTGGGCAGATGTTTATTGATTGGTTGATTGGCGAGGACGGGCAGGCGGCGATTGCGGCCTATCGGTTGGAAGGTCAGCAGTTGTTTTTTCCAAATGCAGTTCGGTAGATCGAGTTAATTCGCCCTTTGGGCGAAGCCTCTGGCGGAGGTATTTTTTGACGAGAAGAATTTCAGGGGCGCGATCCGAAAAACGCGTGTCATATCAAAATATTTTAGCCGCTGGCGCCATTGTGATGGATGGTGCCAAGGCCTGACATGTCATAGCCGTGCATTTCTACGGCGCGGGCGGCGCAGGCGTCTGAGGCGAGAAAACGCATGAGTTTCTGGATTGGCGGATCAAACCAGGCCCGTCGCCAGATGGCGAGATCAAAGCGTTCCTGACCTAAGGGGATAAAACCTAGGCCGTAAAGCCCGGCCAATGCGCCGAGGCCAAAGCCTGCGTCGGCTTTGTTGTCATGCAGGGTGATCGCGAGTTCTTCTTCGGTGCGGGCGGCGCTTGGTAAGGCGTCAATGTCGTCGTGGGTTAGGGTGTGTTCGTCGAACAGCGCATCAAACTGGCGTTGGCTGGCGGCACTTTGTTGCCGCAGAACGACGCGTTTGCCGCGCAGATCGGCGATGCCCTGAATATCGGTCACACCCGGGGCGAGCAGCAAACCACGTTGGCGAATGGCGATTTCGACGAGGACAACCGGGGCTTCGCCGACAGCTTCGCGCAGTGTGGCGCGGTTCCAGCCGTCGTCTTCGCGGATGTGCAATCCGGCGGCCTGGGCGTTGCGCGCGGCCAACCGGTCCAGCCCGTCAAAGGAGCCGTCATAAAAGCTCGCTAATGCTGAGCCGCTTTCGCGCAAGGCCCAGTCAAGCAGCGGGTCATGGCTGCCGGCGATAATCGGGGGCAGGGGTGGTTCGGCCACTTGCGGGCCACTGCGGGAACTGGCCAGCCATGCGGTAATATCGGGGCGCGGGAACAGCAGTTTGCCCAGGGCGCGCACGCAGGGCACTTCGCCCGAGGCGGCAAGGTCATAGACTTTGCGTTCGCCGATGCGCAGCAGGTCGGCCAATTCGCGGGTAGTGAGGTAATCAGGCACGCGGTTAATTCAGGCGCACGTTGGGGCCTGCGGACATATCAGCCGCAGAAAACCCGGCGCGCTCCAGCGCAATTGGGGCGGCGACCGCGATAACGGCGATAACGGCAAAGGCGCTCCACATGGCTTTCATTTGGCTGTCTCCTTGGGCCGACTATATCGCAATCCGGCCCAGCGTCAAACAAGGGGTTTATTCAGCGGCGGTGGTTTGTTTGGCGCGAACCTCATCTACCCAAAGGCTGTGGTGTTCTTTGGCCCATTGTTCCTCGACTTCGCCGTTGCCCATGGCGCCATAGGCGCCCTCCATGCCGATCGAACCCAGATAGATATGCGCGAATATCATCGCCATAAAGATGAACGCCGTGGTGGTGTGCCAGATTTGCGAATATTGCATTTCCTGGTGTGGGTTCAGGACCTCGGACAGGGGGGCAAAGCCAAACAGGCCCGGCAGATTTAGGTCGTTGAGCACCGCAAAGGTGCCGCCGTACATTTCGATCTGGAACGGGAACAGCAGTGACAGGCCCGAGGCGCTGATCGACAGGCCAAGCACGACACAGCCCCAAAAGATCATTTTTTGTCCGGCGTTGAACTTTTTCGCCGGGGGGTGGACGCCTTTGGAAAACAGCCCGCCGCCAACCATCAGCCATTTCACATCGTGACGGTTGGGGATGTTGTGCAATGTCCAGTTCAGGATGATGATAATCAGCCCGGCCATAAACGCCCAGGAGACGTTGTTGTGGATCCATTTACTGGCGATGGCGAGCATTGAAAATGTCTCGTGTCCAAAGGCCGGAATCAGGACTTTTCGTCCGAACAGTGAGATCAGGCCCGTGGCGCCTAGCAGCAGAAAACTGCCCGCGAATAGCCAATGGCCAAAGCGTTCGAACGATGTAAAGCGCAGGATTTTGCGGCCTGTAAGCGGCCCGTCGATGCGGATTTTGCCGCGGATCAGGTAGAATAAGGCCAGCAGCGCCAGCGTGCCGCCCAGCAGATAGGCGCTGTAGGTCGCCAACGGCCCTTTGCGGAATTGCAACCACCACATGCCGCTGTCCTGGATCATCACATCCGATGCCGGACCGTTTGAAGACACGGTTACATCGGCAGTGCCATAGCGCAGGGCGCGGAAAATGTCGGAATCCGAGGCTGATCCGCGGGTTTCCAACCGCGCCTCGCTTGCCGAATTTGCCGCGCCAGTGTTGGTCGAGCGATAGCTGTTATCCACGGTCTCGCCGCGTTGGCGGGCCATGATGTCCGCAAGCGTGGTGGCGCCGCCAGTGGTGTTGCGGTTAGTTTCCTGTGCCACTGCAAAACCTGCCCAGAGGATCAAAACGAACAGGGAAAGAAGACTGCGCATGATTAATCGTCCTTTTCAGGTTTGGGAGCGGAGAATTGTGGGAAACACCCCGACCACTTGGCCGGAGTGTTTAATGTTATGCGGTGGGATCAGCCGCCCTTTTGGTTATAGGCCGTGCCCCAACCCCATGCGCCCGCGCCAAAGCCGCGTGATACAACCCGTTCGCGGTAGATGGCCGAGACGATGTCACCATCCCCCGCCAGCAGCGCTTTGGTTGAACACATTTCGGCACAGATCGGCAATTTGCCCTCGGCGATCCGGTTGCGGCCGTATTTGGCGAACTCAACGGTGGAATTATCCGCCTCTGGGCCACCGGCGCAGAAGGTACATTTGTCCATCTTGCCGCGCGATCCAAAGTTGCCAGCCTGCGGGTATTGCGGCGCGCCAAACGGGCACGCATAGAAGCAATAACCACAGCCAATGCACAGGTCTTTTGAGTGCAGGACAATGCCGTCTTCGGTCTGATAGAAACAATCAACCGGGCACACCGCCATACAGGGCGCGTCCGAGCAATGCATACAGGCAACCGAAATTGACCGTTCGCCGGGTTTGCCATCGTTGATGGTAACCACCCGGCGGCGGTTGATGCCCCACGGTACTTCGTGTTCGTTCTTACAGGCCGTCACACATGCGTTGCATTCGATGCAGCGTTCTGAGTCGCAAAGAAACTTTGCTCTTGCCATTGGTTTTCCTCCTTATGCTGACCAGATTTTGCAAAGAGTCGCTTTGGTCTCTTGCATCTGGGTGACGACGTCATAGCCATAGGTTTGTGCCGTGTTGCTGCTTTCGCCCAACACATAGGGGTCGGCCCCGTCGGGGTATTTGTCCCGCAGGTCTTTGCCCTCAAAGTGACCACCAAAGTGGAACGGCATAAACGCCACTCCGGCGCCGACGCGTTCGGTGACCATCGCCATGACTTTGACTTTGGAACCTTCGGCGCCTTCGACCCAGACCTGTGCGCCGTCCCGAATGCCCAGATCATTGGCATCGCGGGTGTTGATTTCGACGAACATGTCTTGCTGAAGCTCGGCCAACCAGGAGTTGGAGCGTGATTCATCACCGCCACCTTCGTATTCCACCAGACGCCCCGATGTCAAAATCATCGGATACTCCTTGGAGAAATCCTGTTTCTGGATCGATTCATACATGGTCGGCAGCCGGTACGACTGACGATCCGCAAACGTAGGATAATCGGCAACCAGATCACGACGATTGGTATAAAGCGGCTCACGATGCAGCGGCACAGGGTCCGGGAACGTCCAGACCACAGCCCGCGCCTTGGCGTTGCCAAACGGTGCGCAGCCATGAGAAATCGCAACCCGCTGAATGCCGCCGGAAAGGTCGGTTTTCCAGTTGGTTTTCTCAAGGCCTGCGCCTGCTTCGATGGTTGCAACCTCGTCAGCCGTCAGCTCTTTGTCCCAACCAAGGTCACGCAGCATTTGCATGGTGAATTCAGGGTATCCATCCTGAATTTCCGAACCAACGCTATAAACCCCTTCGGCCAGCAGATTGTCACCATCCCGCTCAACTCCAAAGCGGGCGCGGAACGTCAGGCCACCTTCGGCCACCGGTTTGGACATGTCATAGAGGTTCGGTGTTCCGGGATGGCCCATTTCCGGCGTCCCCCAACATGGCCACGGCAGACCGTAATATTCACCATCATTCGGGCCTCCAATGGCCTGCAACGTGGTGCGGTCAAACGTATACTGATTGGCCATATGCGATTTGATCCGTTCGGGTGACGAACCGGTATAGCCGATGGTCCACATGCCGCCGTTGAATTCGCGGGTTATGTCCTCAATATTGGGTTGGTTTTCACCGTCCATACCGATTTTGCGGAACAAACGATCCGCCCAGCCGAATTTGGTGGCAAACAGCGCAATGATGTCCTGATCAGGTTTGCACTCAAACAGCGGCTCAATGACTTTGTCACGCCACTGGATCGACCGGTTTGACGCGGTAACCGAACCACGCGTTTCATACTGGGTCGCCGCAGGCAGCAGATAAACGCCATCAGTGCGGTCAGAAAGCACCGCCGAAACCGTTGGATAGGGGTCAATGACGACCATCAAATCCAGCTTTTCCATAGCTGTTTTCATTTCCTTGCCACGGGTCTGTGAATTGGGCGCATGGCCCCACAGAACCATCGCCCGGACGTTGTTGGGCTGGTCGATATTGTCCTTGTCCTCAAGAACGCCATCAATCCAGCGACTGACCGGGATACCGCGCAGGTTCATCAACGACTTTTCTTTGCCGTCTTTGGTGGTGATGTGATCAAACTGACCTTTCAGCCAATCCAGATCTTCATCCCAGACGCGCGCCCAATGGGCCCAGCTGCCTGCCGACAGACCGTAATAACCCGGCAAGGAATGGCTCAGGATGCACATATCGGTGGCGCCCTGCACGTTGTCATGACCGCGGAAGATGTTGGTACCACCACCCGATGTACCCATGTTGCCAAGCGCCAGTTGCAGGATGCAATAGGCCCGGGTGTTGTCGTTGCCATTGGTGTGCTGGGTGCCGCCCATACACCAGATCACGGTGCCGGGCCGGTTGTTGGCGAGCGTGCGCGCGACGCGGTGCAGTTGCGTGCCCGGAACGCCAGTGACGCGCTCAACCTCTTCGGGGTTCCATTTGCGGACTTCATCGCGGATCTGATCCATGCCCCAAACGCGGGTGCGGATGAATTCCTTGTCTTCCCATTTGTTCTCAAAGATGTGGTACAAAAGGCCCCAGATCAACGCCACATCGGTGCCCGGACGCATCCGCACATGTTCATCCGCGTGGGCGGCTGTGCGGGTGAAACGCGGATCACAAACGATCAGCGGTGCGTTGTTCTGTTCCTTGGCGCGCAGGATATGCAGTAAAGACACCGGGTGTGCCTCGGCTGGATTGCCGCCAATGATAAAGATCGATTTTGAGTTGTGGATGTCGTTATAGCTGTTGGTCATGGCGCCGTAGCCCCATGTATTCGCTACTCCGGCCACGGTGGTTGAGTGGCAAATCCGAGCCTGATGGTCGACGTTGTTTGACCCCCAATAGGCGGCGAATTTGCGGAACAAATAGGATTGTTCATTGCTGAACTTGGCAGATCCCAGCCAATACACACTGTCAGGGCCGCTTTCCTCGCGGATATCCATCATCTGGTCGCCGATCTCGTCGATCGCCTGTTCCCAGCTGATGCGCTTCCACTCTCCACCCTCTTTTTTCATCGGGTATTTCAGGCGGCGTTCACCATGTGCGGTTTCGCGAACCGCAGCGCCTTTGGCACAATGCGCACCAAGGTTAAACGGGCTGTCCCAACCGGGTTCCTGCCCGGTCCAAACGCCGTTTTGCACCTCGGCAATGACGGTACAACCGACCGAACAATGGGTGCAGATGGATTTGATGGTTTGAACGGCGCTCTTGGCCGCCGATTGGGCCGACGCCTGCGTGACCGTGCCACCTGTGGCGCTGATCGCGGCCAGACCACCAATGGCCAGGCCTGATCCGCGCAAAAAGGCGCGGCGATCGACGGATTTATCCGCGGCCTGGGACAGGATACTTGTCCGCTGGGGGCGTCTCGCAACCCCGTTGGTCTTTTTCCTAAGCATGTTTCGTTTCCTCCCGTGCTGGCAGGGTTTCCCCGGCTCGCTTGGTATTGTTTCTCAAAACCGACAGCAGGGCGTCTCGCAACCGTTTGTCGGGGTGATGGCGTCCGGTCTCATAAGTCATGTCTTCAAGAACCGGGTTTTCACCCGAACGCGTTTGTAACCAAACGCTGCCGCGGGGGAACCCGGTGCATTATTCTTATCAAACATGACCCACGCTAGAATCGGGCGCTATCCAGATAGGCGCGGGTATGCGCGGTGTCCTGAAGCCGGGCCTCGCCCCGCGGTGCAACGTCTGCCGCAGCCTGGGTGCCGGTCAGGGCAGCGGCGGCAACAGCAGCGGGCGCTGCGGTTCCGGCCAGTTTCAGGAAGTCACGACGCGAAGTGGCGCCGTCCTGTGTCTTGCTCATCGAAAATCTCCTCATTTTTCGTTTCGCTATGATGCCTCGCGGCACCGGTGAAGGGCAGGGGCTAACCTACCGACATCCGAAAACCTTCGCGTTCAATCTCCATGAATGCGCGGCCAGCCGTGCCGACAGACGCATAAAAGACCGAGTTTTCGGCGGCTTCCAAATCTGAATAAAAGTGACCGGCCCAAGGGCCGATATGGCGGTTCCAAAATGTTTTCTGAGCCTCAATTGTCGCCGGATCGCCAAAGCGCCCAACAATCATCCCGGCCATCATTTCCATAAGCGAGGCAATGTTATCCTCGGGCTCATACACGTTGGCAGCGCGGGTAATCGCCCGCGCCGCCATGTCATTGCGCAACTGCGCCAGTGGCTTTTCGTTTAAAAACCCGGTCAGGTAATAGCTGGCATAGGGCAATAATTCGCCGCGCCCAAGACCGATAAACAGCGCGTTGAACTCCCGCGTCGCCACGACAGGTTTGGTGGCACGCGCCACGCGCGACATCGCCTGAATGGCGCGCCCCAAATCACCGTCATCGCCGGTTAACGCGGCGGTCTGCGCCAGCACCGTTTCGTCAGGTGGACCGGACAGCAGCAAACCAAGGAAGTTATAGAAATCCGCGCGCAGCCGGTCTTCATCCGTAACATGTGTGCTTTGATCGGCCTGCGCCATGTGGAACTATCCTTGGAATTCAAACCGCATCCGGCGTGGGGCCGGATTGGTATCATAGTTTGCGGTGTCATAGGTTTCAGGGTCGTCTTCTGTGTTGTTGTCTGTTTCGGTCGGATGCCAGCGTTCGCCAGTGTCCAAATCTGCCGGATCAAGGGCTGCAACCAACTCTGGTTCAACCTCTTCTATCTCGGGCTCTTCCACAGGATTGGCCTCTGCCGCTGCGGCCTCTTGGCGCTCCATTTCCTGAACGTGGTACAACATGCCTTTGCCAACCTGATAGGTGGTTTGCATGTTCTCAATCACACAGGCGGCGTCGGTGAAATCTTCGCCATAATCGACCAGCCCGTCAACATTCGCCAACAGCGGATTCAACGGCCAAAACCGGCGCAATGCCCGGCGACGCAACCGGTCTGGCACCGCTTTGGACATGAAACCAGATATTTCATCGCCCAATTTAAGCGTATCGGGATCAGGTAAATTCAACTCTGCAAGGATCTCGGCGTCGTCTTTGGCCTCTTGCTCGGCCAGCGCAATCGCGTCCTGTTCGGCGACATCAACCGCGATTTCGGCCTCTTGCTCGGCGGCAACACCTGCCTTGCGGCGGGCCCAGAAATCTTCGCGCGTGTTCATTGGA
>JBLHMP010000007.1:0-70088 GCA_047623555.1 Granulosicoccus sp. | reverse complement strand
ACGCCATGATCCTCGCGCTGACGCTTCACACAGGCCAGAAGTTCACGACGGTCTTCTTGGGAAAGAAATTTGGGGCAGATCATAGCCGAAGGAGAATCCATTTCCCCTCGAACATCAACAACCTCTTTGGGTTCTTAAGGAGTCGCAGTATAGCATCTTTCATGGTTTTAATTTCTTCGGCTCCAGCGATTGTACGAGTTTCTGGAACCCCTAATTTTTCAGCAGATTGGGGTGTTCTTGAGCATAGTGGCGGATGTCGAAAAAATTCACCCCCCCCCGGCAAATGCTGTCATGCTGGATCTAAACCACTTCATTGCCACTAGCGTTCTGCGTGTGGGAAATAGACCTGCGGCTTTGGGTTGAGATGTTTTAGCCAGCGTGGGTTTTCACCCACCCTACGCCTAACGTTAGTGAAACTGGCGCTATACAAACTGGTATGCCATTCGTAGCGTGCGGGTTATGAGCAATTTTGATATCCACGACTGTCGCTATTCCTGGTTTCGGCTGGTGGTCACTTTGACCATCGCCATGGTCGCCAATGTCGGGCTTTGGGCCATTGTGGTGATTATGCCTACGGTTGAGGCCGAGTTTGGCGCAGGCCGGGCTGAGGCGTCATTGCCCTATACGTTGGCGATGGTTGGGTTTGGCATCGGCAATCTGCTGATTGGCCGAATTGTCGATCGCTTTGGTGTCACGATTGCGCTGAATGGTGCAGTGGTAGTGATCACCTGCGGCTATCTGCTGTCGATGTGGGCGCCGACGATGGGCATGTTGTCGCTGACGCATTTGTTGTTGGGGCTGGGGTGTGCCGTTGGATTTGGGCCCTTGATTGCGGACATTTCCCATTGGTTTTTGAAACGCCGGGGCATTGCCGTGGCTTTGGTGGCGAGCGGCAATTACCTGTCGGGTGCGATTTGGCCGAACCTGTTGTCGGGCATGCTCGCCGAGAGTGGTTGGCGGCAGGTCTATCTGACGTTGGCAATCATTACCGCTGTTGTCGTGGTGCCGCTGTCGACGCTGCTGCGTCGGCGGGTTCCGCTGGATGCGCATGTTACGGCGGATGCCTCATCAAGCCTGAATACCCGCAGTGCCGGGTTGTCACCGCGCAGCCTGCAATACCTTTTGGGGCTGTCTGGTATCGGCTGTTGCGTGGCAATGGCGATGCCGCAGGTTCATATTGTCGCCTATTGTGTTGGGCTGGGCTTTGGTCCGGTGGTTGGTGCCGAAATGTTGTCTTTGATGTTGCTGGGAGGCGTTGTCAGCCGACTGGTTTCAGGGTTGTTTGCGGATCAGTTTGGAGGGGTTCGTACGGTTCTGGTTGGGGCCGTTCTGCAATTCATCGCGCTGCTGTTGTACCTACCCTATGACGGAATGGTGTCGCTGTATCTGGTCAGCCTGACGTTTGGCCTGTCACAAGGCGGAATTGTACCGGGATATGCGTTGATTGTGCGGGAATACATGCCTGCAAAAGAGGCCGGGGCGCGGGTTGGTTTTGTGCTGATGATGACCATCTTGGGCATGGCGCTGGGGGGGTGGATGTCAGGTTGGATCTACGATTTTACCGGCAGTTATCAAGCGGCGTTTTTGAATGGCATCGTTTGGAATGCGATCCCCATCGCGGTCATGCTGATGTTGGTGATGCGCACGCGATCAAAATCTTCGCGTGTAGTTGCGATCTGATCCAAATTCAGGCGCAGAGCGGGCGGATGGCTTGGGAGCCTCCGGCGGGGATATTTGTGAACAAAAGAAATTCAGATGTTGCGCCCTAATCGGCAGCTGCGCGTGTTCGGGTCAGTGCCATTTGTTTTTGGCGTTCGCGAAAGCGGGCTTTGTCGGCATCCGAGGTTTCGGTAATGCAGTTGTGACAGGACACGCCAAGTTCGTATTCCGGGCGGGCTTTGTCTGCCTGGACAATCGGGCGACGACAGCCGTGGCAAAGGTCGTGGGGGCCTGGTTTCAATCCGTGGCCAACGCTGACGCGATTGTCAAAAACGAAACATTCGCCGTCCCAAGTGCTGGTTTCAACGGGGGTTTCTTCTAGGTATTTCAGGATGCCGCCCTTGAGGTGGTAAACGTCTTGGACGCCTTGGCTTAGCAGATAGTTGGTGGATTTTTCGCACCGAATGCCGCCGGTGCAGAACATGGCGATGCGTTTGTTATGAAAACGGTCTTTGTTGGCCTGCCACCACGCGGGAAATTCGCCGAATGTCCTGGTTTCTGGATCAATGGCGCCCTGAAACGTGCCAATCGCCACCTCGTAATCGTTGCGGGTGTCAATGACGGCGACGTCGTCGGATAGGATCAGGTCGTTCCAGTCGTCTGGATCGACATAATTGCCGACATGTGCCAACGGATCGACGTCCGGTTGGCCCATGGTGACGATTTCTTTTTTCAGGCGGACCTTCATTTTGCCAAAAGGCGCGTCCACACTGGTGGCTTCTTTCCAGACAATATCAGCGAACCCCGGCAGGGTGCGGATATGAGTGATCACCGCGTCGATACCTGCGCGCGACCCGGCGATTGTGCCGTTGATGCCTTCGCGGGCGAGCAACAAAGTGCCCTGGACATCGTTGTCAGCGCAACAGGTGAGCAGGCCGGGTTTCAACGATGCAGGATCGTTGAGCCGGGTGAAATGATAGAGAGCTGCGATGGTATACATGGGCGGCGGTTTAGTGGGCTTGGGCAGATCAGGCAAGGGCCTGCATTGACGCGGGCGGACTCTATGCCTACCGATAGAGCAAGACAAAGGGATGTGACAATGACCAATGCTTTGATCGTGATCGATGTGCAGATTGATTTTTGCACCGGGGGTGGCCTTGCCGTTCCGGGGGGCGAAGAAATTGTACCGGGTATCAACGCCATGATGGACGGTTTTGACGCAGTGATTTTGACGCAGGATTGGCATCCCGCCGGGCATTCGTCTTTTGCATCGTCCCATGTTGGGGCCGCGCCTTACGACATGATGGATATGGCCTATGGGCCACAGGTTTTATGGCCGGATCATTGTGTACAAGGCACTCCGGGTGCCGCATTTCATGCCGACCTGCGGGTTGATGCCGACCTGATCCTGCGCAAAGGGTTTCGGGCGGCAATCGACAGCTATTCGGCGTTTTTTGAAAATGATCAGAGCACTCCAACCGGGTTGGAGGGTTATTTACGTTCTCGTGGCATAACAGATCTGACGTTGGTCGGGTTGGCCACGGATTTCTGTGTGCATTTCTCGGCGGTGGACGCGGCCAAGCTCGGCTTTGATGTGTCGGTGCAGCTTGACGCCTGTCGCGCGATTGATCTGGACGGCTCGCTTGCTGTGGCGCTGGATGCAATGCAGGCGGCCGGTGTGTCCCTCTAACTAATCCCTATTTACAGAAAAAGAGACCCATCATGGTCGATATCGCAAGCCGTGTTTACAATCACAAATGGAAGATCGACCCGATTGTGCGGTCGCTGATCGACACCGATTTCTATAAGCTGTTAATGTGCCAGTCGGTGTTTCGTCATAAGCCCGATACGACGGTGACGTTTTCGCTCATCAACCGGTCCACCGATGTTCCGCTGGCCGATCTGGTGGATGAGGGCGAGTTGCGCGAGCAGTTGGATCATATTCGCACCCTTAGCCTGAGCCGGGGAGAAAACACCTGGCTGCGGGGCAATATGTTTTACGGCAAACGCCAGATGTTCCAACCGGATTTCATGGAATGGTTCGAGGGGCTGCGCCTGCCACCCTATCATCTTGAACGTGTCGGCGATCAGTACGAACTGACGTTCGAGGGCAAATGGCACGAGGTGATGATGTGGGAAATTCCTGCATTGGCGGTGATTATGGAACTGCGCAGCCGGGCCGTATTGGACGGTATGGGGCGGTTTGAATTGCAGGTGCTTTATGCCCGCGCCATGACCCGCGTTTGGGAAAAGGTTGAACAATTGCGGGGTATTGACGGGCTGGGCATTGCCGATTTTGGTACCCGACGTCGGCATTCATTCCTCTGGCAGGACTGGTGCGTACAAGCCATGCGCGAAGGCCTGGGCGGCAAATTTACCGGCACCTCCAATTGCCTGATCGCCATGCGCCGCGAGGTCGAAGCGATTGGTACCAATGCCCATGAATTGCCGATGGTTTATTCGGCCTTGGCCGAGGGCGACGCGGATCTGGCGCAGGCGCCGTATGATGTGTTGAGGGACTGGCATGAGGAACATGACGGTAATTTGCGCATCATTTTGCCGGATACCTACGGCACCAAAGGGTTCTTGGATAACGCGCCGGATTGGCTGGCAAGCTGGACAGGCATACGGATCGATTCCGGTGATCCGGCAATTGCGGCACGAACCGCGATTGAATGGTGGAAAGAACGCGGCGAAAATCCGTTGGATAAAAGAGTGATCTTTTCGGACGGGTTGGACGTTGAAAAAATCATTGAATTGCAGAAACAATTTGCAGGTCAGGTGAATATTTCCTTTGGTTGGGGTACGTTGCTGACCAATGATTTCCGCGGCTTGGTGCCAAATGACGGGTTGGCTCCGTTCTCGTTGGTGTGCAAAGCGATCACTGCAAACGGGCGGCCGACGGTCAAGCTTTCGGATAATCCGGAAAAGGCGATGGGCCCACCGGATGAGATTAAGCGTTACAAACGGGTGTTTGGTGTTGGCGAGCAGCAAAGCATAAAAGTCATCGTCTAGCGTAGCGGAAAACTTGTATTTTTCCCGCTACGCCTTGCGTCTTCGCCGCTCGCGCCAGACCACCAAAAGGCCCCCGGCTGCGATAAAGATTGAGCCGGGGAACAAATCACCAACTGGGGCTTCCTCGAAAAAAATCCAGCCAAGGATGAACGCAATTGGAATGCCAAAATAGCTGAACGGGGCGATGTTGCTTTGTTCGGTCATGCGGAACGATACCACCATCAACAGCACGGCGGTGCCGCCGAACCCACCCATGGCCAAAATCCAAAGCAGGTCCGTTCCATTGGCAATGCCGGAAAACCCACCCGCAAACAGGGTTAATATTGTCGCCCCAATCGCCGCAACAATGGATGAATACAGGTTGATCAGCGGGCTGGGCACGTCTTCATCGGTCATGCGGGCGGTAACCCCGGCAAGCGCATAGAGAAACGCCGCGCCCAACGGGGCCATCGCGTCCCAATTAAAGCTTTCATGCCCGGGTTTGACGATCAGCATGATCCCGGCAAAGCCGATCAGAACAGCAGACCATCGCATCAGGCCGACTTTTTCACCAAGCAGCGGTATGGCGAGCGCCGTCATAAACAGCGCGTTGGCATAGGTGATAGTTGAGGCCGTGGCAAAGGCCAGTCGCCCGAGAGAGTAGTAAAACAGCAGTTGTGCGCATGTCACCATCAGCCCGCGTGCACAGGCCAGCGGCCATTGCCGCACCCGTATATTGCGTCCGGATTTATGCCAGAGAGGCGAAGACCACAGCGCAATAAGGCTTGGGATTAGCCCGAAAATATTGCGATAGGCGGATAGTTCCGTCGCGCGGTAGCTGGGCGACAGGTGTTTGATGATCAGGCCCATCAGGTCAAATAAAACCAGTGAAATCAGAGAGATTACGATAGCCAAACCGACCTGATTTAGGCGTTCCCCGGTCATGGGTTAGCCATGAAATGCGGCTACGGTTTTGAGTTGTGAAAACCCGTATAGTGCCTCGAATCCCTTTTCACGGCCATGCCCCGATTTTCCAACACCGCCAAACGGTAACTCAACACCGCCGCCTGCACCGTAATTATTGATGAACACCTGCCCGGATTTCAGTGCCTTGGCGAGCCGCATTTGCCGCGCGCCGTCGCGGGTCCAGATGCTGGCGACAAGGCCGAAATCGGTGCTGTTGGCGATGGTTAACGCCTCGGCCTCGGTGTCAAATGGGATGAGAACCTGAACCGGACCAAATATTTCTTCGCGGGCCAGCGGGTGAACGGGCGGGACGTCTGCGAACAGGGTCGGGCGCACGTAGGCTCCGGTTTTGGGGGCGTGATCGACAATGACGCCTTGTGCGGCGATGGTCAGATCGGCGCCTTTGTTAAGGAACCCGGTGACGATTTCCTGTTGGCGCGACGAGATCAGCGGCCCAAGCCGCAGATCGTCAGCCGCCGGCCCAACGGTGAGCTGCGTGTAAGCCGCGGCCATGCGATCGCGGACTTGTTCATAAACGCCACGCTGCACCAGAATGCGCGACGAGGCAGAGCAGGTCTGGCCTGCGTTCTGAATGCCCGCATTGACCAGAAACGGCAGGGCAGCGTCCAGATCGGCATCGTCAAACACCAATTGTGGGGATTTTCCGCCCAGTTCAAGCGTGACAGGCACGACGTTGCGCGCTGCTGCGGCCTGCACCAAGGCCCCGGTTGGGACCGAGCCGGTAAAGCTCAGATGTTGCACATCGGGGTGGGCGGACAACGCTGCGCCCGCTTCGGCGCCAAGGCCGGGCACGAGGTTTAGGGCACCATCGGGCAACCCGGCGTCTTGGGCGATTTGGGCGAATGCAATCGCCGTCAAACAGGCCTCTTCGGCGGGTTTCAGGACGGCGGCGTTGCCCATCGCCAAGGCCGCGCCGACCGAACGGCCGATGATCTGCATCGGGTAATTCCACGGTACGATATGGCCGGTAACGCCGTGTGGTTCGCGCAATGTATAGACCGTGTAGCCATCCAGATAGGGGATGGTTTCGCCGTGAATTTTGTCAGCGGCGCCACCGTAAAATTCCATATAACGGGCGAGGGCCACCGCATCGGCGCGCGCCTGTGTTAGCGGTTTGCCAACATCCATCGCCTCAATCTCGGCCAGTTCATCAACGCGTTCCAGAACCAATTGGCCGATGCGGGTCAGCATGCGGCCCCGTTCCAATGCGGTCATGCGGCCCCACTCGCCGTCCAATGCCGACTGAGCGGCAACAACTGCGGTGTCAATATCGGCCTGTCCACCCCGGGCGATTTCGCAGATGGTGCTGCCGTCGGACGGGTTGACCAAAGGCAGGGTTTTGCCGGTGCTGGCGGGTATCCATTTGCCGCCGATCAGGCAAAGGGTTGGGTTGAACCAGATAGGGTCAGGCATTGCTCAGGCTCCTTCGCAGGGCGGTCAGATCGGGCAGGCGCGGGGCGGCTGCGATCAGGGATTGGGTATAGGGATGTTGCGGATTGCTGAAGACAGATTCGGTTTTGCCCTGCTCGACAATTTCGCCGGATTTCATCACCAGAACCCGGTCGGTCACCGTTCGCACGACGCTTAGATCGTGGCTGATGAACAGGTAGGTTAGATTATAAGCAGTGCAAAGTTCGGCCAAAAGATCAAGGATTTGGGCGCGGACGGAGACATCCAACGCGCTGACCGCCTCGTCAAACAGGATCAGTTCTGGGCGGATGATCAGCGCGCGGGCGATGGCGATGCGTTGGCGCTGGCCACCCGAGAATTCGTGGATGTATTTCAGGGCATCATCGGGGCGCAGACCAACAGCGGTTAAGGCTTCGGCAATGGCGTCTTGGCGCGCGCGACCTTTGGGCGGTTTGTCGAGCAAGAAAAATGGTTCGGTAATCAACCGGTCGACACGGTGACGTGGGTTGAACGATCCAAACGGGTCCTGAAACACCACCTGCATTTTGCGCCGTACATCCAGATTGGGGCTGTGGCCCGAGAAAACCGGGGCACCGTCAAGTAGGATTTGGCCGCCTTGCAGGGCCTCTAGCCCCAGAATTGCGCGTGTGAGGGTGGATTTTCCACATCCGCTCTCGCCGACAAGGCCCAGACGTTCGCCGCGATGCAGGGTAAAGCTGACGTTGTTGACGGCGCGGTAATGATCTGGTTTCGCGAATAGCTTGCTGCGCGGCAAACGGTAGTCGCGGATGGCGTTTTGCACCTCGAGCAGCGGCGTTGGTTCTGGCGGTTCGGGCAGATCAACAATGTGACCTGAGGCGGCGAATAGCATCTTGGTATAGGGGTGCTGCATATGGGCGAGCAGGTGTTTGGTGGGGCCGGTTTCAACAATTTCACCGTGACGCATGACAACGATGCGGTCGGCCATATCGGATACTACGGCAAGGTCATGGGTGATCATCAACAGCCCCATGTTTTCCTCTTTGACGAGGCCTTTGAGCAGCTCAAGGATTTGCGCTTGTGTGGTGACATCAAGCGCTGTGGTCGGCTCATCCGCGATCAGCAGTTTTGGCCGCAAGGCGATGGCCATGGCAATGACAACCCGCTGGCGCTGGCCGCCGGACAGTTCGTGGGGGAAGCGGCTAAGTGGGAATTTATCAGGGGGGAGGCCAACACGGGCGAGCACATCACGGGCGCGCTCTCTCGCTTTGGCAGGCGGCATCGCTTTGTGGATCAGGATGGTTTCGGCGACCTGATCGCCGATGGTTTTGACCGGGTTCAGCGCCGTCATCGGTTCCTGAAATACCATGCCGATGGCGCTGCCGCGTAGGGCGCACAAATCGGCTTCGGACGTGGCAAACAGGTCGGTTCCGTTTAGGAGGATCGACCCGGTGGCCGTTGTCAGGTCAGGCAGAAGTTGCATCACCGCCAGCGCTGTCATGGATTTGCCAGACCCGCTTTCTCCGGTAACGGCAACAATTTCGCCTTGTTCCACGGTCAGGGACACATCGCGCAGGATGGGGGTTTTGTGGATGAATAGGTTAAGATCCGTGATTTGTAGCAAACTCATGATCGGGTGATCCGCAATCGGGGGTCAAGATAATCGCGCAGCCCGTCGCCCATCAGATTCAGGCCAAGAACCGTCAGGATAATCGCCATTCCGGGGAACAATGCCAGATGTGGCGCAAAGCTGACCATGGTTTGTGCGTCGGCCAGCATGCGGCCCCAACTGGGCGTGGGCGGCTGTGCGCCAAGGCCGACATAGCTCAGGCCTGCCTCGGCCAGAATGCCAAGGCTGAACTGGATAGTGCCCTGCACAATTAGAAGGTTCATCACGTTGGGCAGGATGTGTTCAAACGATATCCGGGCGCTGGATTTACCGGCAACACGGGCCGACAGGATGAAATCCCGCTCCCATAACGATAACGCGGCGCCACGGGTGACACGGGCGAAAACCGGGATGTTAAAGATGCCGATGGCAACGATAGCGTTGATCGCGCCGGCGCCAAATACCGCGGTAATCAGGATGGCGATAACGATGGCCGGAAAGGCAAATACCAGGTCATTGCCGCGCATAATCAGCTCGTCCATCCAACCGCCTTTGCGCGCGGCGGCCGTTAACCCTAGCGGCACGCCAAGGCCAATGCCGATGGTGACGGCGACCAGAGCCACGGCGATCGAGGTGCGCGCACCAACCATAATCATGCTGAAAATATCACGGCCAAAGTGATCGGTGCCAAACCAATGTTGCCAGTTCGGGCCTTGCAGTTTGTCCGGGATATTCATCGCCGTATCGGCATATGGCGTCCAGACAAACGACAAAAGCGCGGCGAAAACGACCAGCGATGACAGCGCTGTGCCGATGATCAGATTGCGGTTCATGTGCGTGACCTTAGTCTTGGATCAACGGCTGCATAGGCCAGATCAACGAAGAAATTAACCACGATTACAGCAAATACCAGAAGCATGACGACGCTTTCCACCACGATCAGATCACGCGAAGAAATCGACTGAAACACCAGCCGACCCAGCCCCGGCAGATAAAACACCTGTTCAATTATGATTGATCCGGCGAGCAGGAACGAGAATTGCAAACCGATGATTGTCAGCACCGGGATCATCGCATTGCGTACCCCGTGACGCCACAATGCCTGCCTGCGTGACAACCCTTTGGCACGGGCGGTGCGCATAAAATCTTCGCCCAGGATGTCGAGCAGGGATGACCGCATGACCCGTGCCAGAATGGCCGCCTGCGGCAGCGCGAGCGAGATGGCGGGCAAGGTTAGCGAATGCAGACCAGCCCACAGGCCCTTGTCCCAGCCGACAAAACCACCGGCGCTGAACCAGCGCAAGTTGATGGAAAACAGTAAAACCAACATCATGGCGAACCAGAAATTTGGCACCGCCACGCCCAGTTGTGTCGCGCCCATGACCATCATATCACCAGCTTTGCCGCGTCGGGCGGCGGCGTAGATACCAGCGGGAAACGCAATGATGGTCGACAGGATCAGCGCGTATAACGCCAGCGGCATAGACACCCACATCCGGTCCGTGATCATCGTCGAGACCGAGGTGCGATAGGTATATGAGGTGCCAAAATCACCGGTCAGCATGTTGCTGACCCAGGTCAGGTAACGCTGCAGTTTCGGCACGTCCAACCCCAGTTCGGCGCGCAGGGCGGCGATGGTGTCGGGCTGGGCATTCATGCCAAGCATGAAACTCGCCGGGTCACCGGGGGCGACCTCGATTACCACAAAAATCACCAGTGAGGCGACGGCCAAGCTTAGGATGAGAGACATCAAGCGTTTGAGAAAATAGCGTAACATTAGAAGGATGTTAACGTGGTTTGTGGGGAGGGGGAATTGGCATTCGGCATGAAATGGGATGTTGTTTGTGGCATTGGTGCTTTGATTGGCCAAAACCTGGCGTGGAATATCAGCGTGGTGTTGTAATGCGCATAATGCACCCTTAGTTATTGTAACATAACTAAGGAGAAGCACGCCATGACCAACCTTATACAACACCCAGAAATGGCCTTTCGATGGGCCAAACCCACGGCGATCTTTGCCTTGGTTTTTGGTGTCATGACGGTCTTTTTGGGGGGCAGTGTTCTGTTTGGACCTGCCCAAGCCCGGGAAATGGCCGGAAATTACATCCATTTTGTTGTTTGGTTCAACTTTTTGGCGGGCGGTCTGTATATCGCCGCGGCAATTGGCTTGTGGCGGCAGGAAACTTGGGCTGCTGGATTGGCGGCTTTCATCGCCATCGCAACCGCTGTGGTCGCTTTGGGGTTTACGGTCATGGTCTTGCGCGGCCAAGCATTTGAGATGCGCACAGTTGCGGCCCTGGCGTTCAGGTTCGGGTTTTGGGTGGTGATTGCGGTCTTGGCGAGGCGCGCCACAAGGGCGCTATGAAGATGCGCAAAACCTCAAAAGATCGCAGAGCCGAAATCCTGAGTGCTACGCTGGATCTGTCGTTCGAAGTTGGCCCGGATCACGTGACAACCGGCATGATCGCCGGGCGGCTTGGCCTGACGCAACCGGCGATTTACAAACATTTTCCCAAAAAACATGATGTCTGGCTGGCAGTGAGCGATATGCTCTGTGCCCGGATTTGCAAAAACCTAAATAACAACGGATCGGCGGACCAATCCCCGATGGCCAATCTGCGGGCGCTGATGTTGGGCCATCTTGAGCTGATTTCCGAAACACCGGCCCTGCCTGAGATCATGGTGGCCCGCGATCCAACAGGGCGGTTGAGCGAAACGCGTCGCCGCATCCAATCGGCCATGACCGACTTTCGCACCGCGCTGAGTGCTGAGTTCGAACAGGCCCGTTTGTTGGGCCATTTCCGCGACGGGCTTTGCACCGGTGACGGTGTGATATTGCTGTTCGGGGTCATCCAAAGTCTGGTGTTGCGCATGATCGTGACACGCGATCCTGCCTTGCTGGCACGCGAAGGGGGGCGTCTGCTTGATCTGCAATTATCGCTTTTTGGGCGCGAAGAAGACAGTGCATAAAATTGCAAAAGGCCCCTGAAATAGAGGCCTTTTGATTGATTTCTGATGTCGTAGGTCAGTCCGCCCAGCGAACCGCGGTCAGGTCGTTGGCCTGCGTTGGCGCATTGGTCCACAACCCTTCAAGACCGGCTTTGGCAACACTAAGAGCCGCCAGCTGGAACAGATATCCGTTGACGTAATCATCGGAAATGATGGTCTGTGCCTGTGTCAGCAATTCGGTCCGGGTGGCCGGATCGGTGGTGGCATTCAGCGTTGTCATCAGCTCCTGGAATTTCGGGTTGTCATACTGGAAATAATAGTCAGGACGGGCATAGATGCCGATGTCCATGGGTTCGGTATGAGACACGATGGTCAGGCCAAAATCCTTGCCTCGGAACACGGTTTCCAACCACTGCGCCCATTCGACGTTGGTGATTTTGGCAGTGATACCAACCTCGGCCAACTGAGCGGCGATGATTTCACCACCACGACGCGCGTAGGACGGCGGCGGCAGGTACAATGTGGTTTCAAAGCCATCCGAAAGCCCGGCTTCGGCCAACAATTTGCGGGACAAATCCGGGTCAAATGCCGAGTTGCCAGTCAGGTCGACATAGGCCGGATGGTGCGGTGCGAAATGACTGCCGATGGGCGTGCCATAGCCGAACATGGCGCCGTCGATGATTGCCTGGCGGTCAATGGCATGGGCCACGGCTTCGCGGACGCGGACGTCGTCAAAGGGCGGCATTTTGTTGTTGATCGACAGGATGGTTTCGCCTTCGGTCGATCCGATCAGCACCTGAAACCGGGGATCTGCCTCAAACTGCGGCAGGTTTTCCGGGGCCGGAAAGCCGCTGAATACGTCAACATCTTCGGCCATCATAGCGGCAAATGCGGCAGTCGGGTCCGAGATGAATTTAAACGTGGCATTCTCAAGGATCGCCGGGGTGCCCCAGTAATCGGGGTTGCGGGTGATATCAATACGGTCGCCCTGCACCCAGTTGCTGAATTTGAAAGCGCCGGTGCCAATTGGGTTGGTTTTGATGGTCTCAATGCTTTCAGGCGCCACGATGACGGCGTCGCCCCAGGCAAGGTTGAACAGCATGTTGCCGTTTGGTTCGGCCAGCGTCAGTTGCACGGTCAAAGGGTCGATCACGGTGACATCGGCGATGCCGACGTACAGGGCCTTTTGCGCATTCACGCTGTCTTCGGCGCGGGCGCGGTCGAGCGAGAATTTGACATCTTCGGCGTCCATTGTGGTGCCGTCATGGAATGTGACGCCGTCCCGCAGTTTGAACGTATAGGTCAGCCCGTCGTCTGAAATATCCCAGTTCTCGGCCAGTCCGGGCACGATTGATCCGTCGCCCATGAACCGGGTCAGACCTTCGAAAATGTTGGAATAAACCACGGAATCAATGGCACCGGCGGCGGCACTAGTGGGGTCCAGATGCGGTGGTTCCAACTGCATGGCGAGGGTCAGGCTGGTCTGCGCCTGCGCGCCGCCCATACCTGCGGCCAATGCGAGGGCACTGGCAAAGGCCAGTTTTGAGAAGTATTTCATCGTGTTCTCCCGTGTTGGATGCTGGCCATTGCTTGGCCGGTTCTATGGTTAGTTTTGGCAGAGAATAGTTGAGACACAAGGGGATTGAGGCCAAATCTAATAATTTGACTGCTACATCGGCGGATTTTCGGTCCAGGCGGTCAGTACCGTTTCAACTGTTATCGTGCCTGCATCGCCATGTGTAGGCGGGTCTGCCGGGGTGCCCAGAAATCGCGGGCAGGGGCCGGGTTGCAGCACGCCATCGGTGGTGACAAAGGTGCCGCGCGCGATGTTATGCGGATGTGATGGGGCTTCGTCCATCGACAGGACCGGGGCGAAACAGGCGTCGACATGTTCCAGTAACGCCGCCCAGTCATCGCGATCACGGGTCAGAAACAGATCGCGCAGGGCGGCCTGCATCGGGGGTTGGGCATCGGGGGCGTATTGGTTGGCAAAGGTCGGATCATCGCCAAGGTCCAAAACCTCAAGGAACTTGGCAAAGAATTGCGGCTCAATCGCGCCAAGGGCGACATAGCCGCCATCAAGGGTTTCATAACACTGATACCAGGCCGATCCACCGTTCAGCACATTGGCACCGCGTTCCGCATCATTCCAGACGCCTCCGGCCTTTAGCCCAAACTGCATGACCATCATTAGCGCCGCGCCATCAGACATGCAGGTGTCAATCACCTGACCTTGCCCGGTGCTGCGCACGCTTAGCAACGCGGCAAGCACGCCGGCCACCATCATCATGCCACCACCGGCCAGATCGGCGACGATATTTTGCGGTGGCGGTGGGGGCGTGTCAGCCGGGCCAATGGACCAAAGCGTGCCAGTGATTGCCATATAGGTCAGGTCGTGGCCGGCGCGGTCGATCAGTGTGCCGTCCTGCCCCCAGCCGGTCATGCGGCCATAAACCAGTGCTGGATTACGTGCCAGCATATCGTCAGGGCCAAGGCCAAGGCGTTCCATCACGCCGGGGCGATAGCCCTCGATGAGGATTTCGGCGCGGTCGATCAATTGCAGGGCTTGGGCTTTTTGATCCGGGTCGCGCAGATCAAGCGTCAGGGTCTGACGCGAGCGGTCATAGAGGTTGTGTTTCTGCTCGAGCCCGAACAGCGGTTTCTGTCCGGGGCGGGCGATGCGCACGACTTCGGCGCCCATATCGGCCATCATCATACAGGCAAAGGGGGCGGGCCCAAGGCCGGCCAGTTCCACCACACGCACGCCTTTGAGAGGGCCATTTCGATTTAGCATTGACGTGTTCCTTTGGGTAAGTCGCAGGATTCTTTTGCCTCCGGCGGGGATATTTTTGGAAATTGGAAACGAGTCAGAGTTTAAGGCGCGCGTTTTGTGGGATCAGTGGCGGTTTGCCGTTTAGCGCGTCAATCGAGAACCCGGCGATGGATTTGTATTTGTTGGAATGGGCCGCAAGATCGGCATGTGGGATGACATCGTTGATGTCGGTGAACTGGCCGCCGCAGCGATCCTCAATCCATTGCATAACCGCGTCGGGGCCAGAGCCGCGATTGGCGTGGAAAACGCCGGTTGTGGTGGGGCGGATTTGGGCCTCGTAGGTTTCCAGCGCTTTGGTGGTCATCCCGTGTTCCAGCAATTGCGCGCCAATAACACGGGCGTCGATGATCGCCTGACTGGCCCCGTTTGAGCCAACCGGATAGGTCGGGTGCGCGGCGTCGCCCATCAGCGTGACGCGGCCATGGGTCCATTGATCCAGCGGCAGGCGGTCGACCATCGGGTATTCAAACACCTGATCGGCACCCCGGATCAGCGTGGGCGCGTGGATCCAGTCAAAGGTCCAATCGGCGAAGTCGGGCAGGAAATCATTGATGTCGGCGGCGCGGTTCCAGTCGTCTTTGGCCCAGCCCTGCGCCGGGTCGAATTTCTTTTCCGCGATCCAGTTCAGGGTGACGAGGCCAGTATTCGGATCGGGCTTGGATATCGGATAGGCGACGACCCGCAGATCATCGTGGCCGATCATTACCATCGCCGCGCCGCCGAAATAGGGCGGTGCCAATGTTGTGGCGCGCCACAAAACACGACCATTCCAGATGGGATCACCCTCATTCGGGGCAATCTGGGCGCGCAGGGCCGAATGGATGCCATCCGCCGCAATGACCAGATCGCCGGTTGGCTGTTCGCCATTTGCAAGGCTCAGGCTGGCGTGATCGGGAGCGTTTTTAAAACCGGTGGCGCGGGCATTAGTGACGATGCAATCAGGTCCGGCGCGATCCAGCAGGGTTTCATAGAGCATGACCTGCAATTTACCACGATGCAGTGAATATTGTGGCCATTTGTAACCAGCCCGCTGGCCGCGCGGTTCTTCCCATATTTTTAGGCCGTATTTGGAATGAAAGCTGATCTGGCGGGTTTTGACGCCGATGGTTTCAAGCTGGGCCTCAAGCCCGAGGTCGAACAATTCGCGCACCGCGTTTGGTTGCAGGTTGATGCCAACACCAAGCGGGCGAATGTCGCGGCTGGCTTCAAAGATGCGAAACGGCACGCCAATTTGGTGCAGGGTCAGGCCAAGGGTCAATCCGGCGATGCCGGCGCCTGCGATAAGTATGGTCATGGGGGAGTTATTGATCCTGTTGCTGAAGTCGGCGAATGTCAGTTTGATCTAAGGTCAGCGCCGAAAATCGTATCTGCATAATCGCGTAGGTAAATCTTGAGCCAAGGGGTAAAGCGATCTGGATAGCGCGATATTTCGGCCAAAAGATCGTGATAGTCGAGCCACCTTGTCTCCATGACCTCGGCGGGGTTCGGCGTCAGGGGTAATTCGCCGCGCACATGGGCGAGAAAGACGTCGACGGCTTCGTGTTCGATCAGGCCGTTGCCGACATCGGCGCGGTATTCCAGATGGTGGCGGAATTCGGGGTAGAGACCGGTGATCCCCAACTCTTGTTCTAGGCGGCGAACGGCGCAGGTAATGGGGGGTTCGTCCCAGTCAGGATGGGTGCAGCAGGTGTTGGCCCAAAGCCCGGGCGTGTGGTATTTGCCCAATGCACGGCGTTGCAACAGGATATCGGAGCCCCGGATGACAAAGACCGACACGGCCTTGTGTTTGAGGCCCTTTTGGTGCGCCTCGAGCTTTTCCACTGGGACCAGTTTGCCGTCTACCCAGGCCGGGATCATGATGGTCATCTTGGGCGCATCCGTATGAGGTTGGATTGGAGATTTGGTTTGGGGGTATACTTGGCGTCAGGGCGGACAAGTCAACTGTCACAATGCCGCGCCTAGATCGGGTGTTCTTTGGCGAAGGCCAAGACATGATTGGCAACCTGATGCGGGGCGTCCCAATGGATGGAATGCCCGGCATTTGGGATGATGTGTGTGGTTAACCCGGACAAGCCCGCAAGAGCTGGTTGGGCCATTGCCATCGGGATCAATAGATCATTTTCGGCCAATAGCGCCTGAACCGGCTGAGAGATGTTAATCGCCGCTGGGTCATAGTTCTTGAGCGCGTTTAACTGGTGACGCATGGCCTTGGCCGATTGGGCATAGGGATAGGCCAATGCGGCCTCGGCTGCGGCATCAATTGCGGTTGGGTCATCAAACACCGCTGGGGCAAACAGCCACGGAAAAAAGGCCCGCAACCAAAGGTCGGGAGCCGCGGCGGATTGGCGGATGTCAACCAGAGCACTGAACAGGGCGGTGTTGCGTGCCATGCGGACCGGCGCCGATGCGGCGAGGGTGATGGTCTGGATGCGGGACGGATGGGTGGTGGCCAGATGCAGCGCAATCAGCCCGCCCATTGAATGGCCAAGCACATGGGCGCGGGGATATGACAAATGGTCAAGCAGGGCAGCGCAGTCGTTAGCGTAATGTGCCATGCTTGTCGGTGCATCCCAGGGCGTGGTGCGCCCGGTGGTGCGATTGTCGGGCCTGATGACGGTGAAATGGTCGGTTAACAGCGGCATTATAGGCTGCCAACTGGCGCTGTCGCTGACCATTCCGGCGATCAGCAACAGCGGTGGGCCGGAGCCGTCGATTTCGTAGTGCAGCGAAATGTCATCAGTGAGGAGTGTTGGCATTATGGTGCCTTATCGGACCAGCAGGGCAGTAAATCGCCATCTGCAGGGGTGGCAAGATAGATCGCGCGGGCGATGGCGCGGCTTAGGCACAGGGCGGCGGCGTGGCCGATTTCGCCTAGGGCCCTGTCGGCGTTTTCCAGTGGTTTGGCGTTGGTGGACAGGGCAAAGATCAGATCACCGTCAGCGGGGGTATGGGCCGGAACCGTGGCGCGTCCGATACCGTCATGAGCGGCTGTGGCGATACGTTGGCATTGCGCTTTGGTCAGGTCGGCATCGGTGGCGACAATGGCGATGGTGGTGTTGGCGCGCTCAGAGGCCTGCGCGCCCATCGCAGCCATTTTGCGGCTGTTCAGTTCGCGGCCAAGCCCGGTTGCCGGGTCGGGGCCAAGACCACCGAATTCGTTGTTCATTTCAAATGGGGCGGCCCAGAAATGGCGGTCTCCGGGGGTTGTGACGGCGCCCACCGGGTTGGCCACGACCAATGCGCCGACGGTTATACCGTTGCTCAGAACAAACGAGGCCGAACCAAGCCCGCCTTTGAGCATTGCCGAGAGCGCACCGGTGCCTGCGCCGATTGTTCCGAGATCAAATGTGATGTCGGCGGCGGCGTAAGCGGCGCGACCAAGGGCGCGGTAAGGGTTATCAGCCCAGTCTTTTTGGCCGCCATTGAGCAGATCAAAGATGATCGCGCTGGGAACGAGGGGGATGATCGCCGGGCCAATGCGGAACCCACGATTGTCGGCGCGCAACCCGTCGACCACGCCTGAACAGGCATCAAGGCCATAGGCCGAGCCACCAGCGAGAGCCAAGGCATCGACTTTGGCGATGGATTTGTCGGGCGCGAGCAGGTCGGTTTCGCGGCTGCCGGGGGCGCCCCCCATGACATGGACCGAGGCGGTGAACGGCGCGTCTGCGGTGAGTACCGTTGCGCCGGATTTCAGGGTGTTATCCTGGGCATTGCCGACGCGCAGGCCGGTAATGTCGGTAATCAGGTTTTTAGGGCCGGGGGTCATGGGCATGGTCTTTTGTTATGGAGCATTAGGGGGCGTGTTCCGCCGGATTCTTGCCTCCGGCGGAGGTATTTAGGACGAGAAGAAACTGGGGGTCAGATGCATCTGCCACCATCGACTTCCATGGCGACCCCGGTGATCATGCTGGCCTCGTCCGAGCAGAGGAAACAGGCGGCGTTGCCCATGTCTTCGGGGGTGGAAAAACGGCCCAGGGGGATCGTTGAAATGAACTTGGCGCGTATTTCCGGGGTGTCTTTGCCCATAAAGGATTTCAGCAATGGCGTTTCGCCGGCCACCGGATTCAGCGCGTTGACGCGGATGCCTTTGGGGGCGAGTTCAACGGCCATTGTCTTGGTCGCAGTAATCAGCCAGCCTTTGGAGGCGTTGTACCAGTTCAGATTGGGGCGCGGTGACACGCCGGCGGTTGAGGCAATGTTCAGGATCGTGCCTTGTTCGCGTTGCTTCATATGCGGGACAAGGGCGCGGGCGGTGAGATAGACGGATTTCATGTTGATGTTGAACACCCGGTCAAAATCATCCTCAGAGACCTCATCCAGCGGGGTTGGCAGATGCGTGACCCCGGCGTTGTTGATCAGGATGTCGAGGTGGCCGAAATGGGCAAGGGCAGCGTCTGCCATGGCCTGCACCGAAGCACCGTTTGAGACGTCTGTGGTCTGGGCGATGGCCTGTTCGCCGAGGTCGGACGCCATGTCAGCCGCGGCCTCGCTGTTGATGTCAGCGATCATTACGCGCGCGCCTTCGGCGATAAATTTGCGGACCATTCCAGCGCCAAATCCAGATGCACCCCCGGTGATGATTGCGGTTTTGCCTTGCAGTCTCATGTCATGGTTCCTTTGAGGTGTTTGGTAGCAGAATATCAGGCGGATTGGGAGGATCAAGGGCGTGTGATTGGCTTGGCCGTTCTCTGACATTTATGCAAAACTATAGCGAACGTCTGTGGGAGTGAATTTCCAACGAACAGGTGTATTGCTGGCACTTGCAGAAACATTCACTAGGCCCGCCTTGCGAGGCCCGGTTTATGCAATAGCTGCAATATCGAGCTTTAGGTTCCTACAGTGATGTTTAGCAAAAATGCCTGAAGGATTGCGTCAATCCGGCTACGCCGCCTTCGCTTTCGCGAAAATTCCTGATGAGTACGGTCATATTTTATCCTTCAGAAAATCATCAAATGACGCATTACCAATTCAACGTATTGTTGCAATTTGGCCGAATAATGCGGCGATATCGTGTCATGACTTGCCCGTTGAACAAACACAGCACGATTAATCGTCGCCAACCCGTCCCCTCAGCACCTTAATATCCCCGCGGGCTTTTTTCCCATCCAACCGCCTCCGCACCGACCCTTTAGTGGGTTTGGTGGAAATGCGGCGCTTTTGCACGTACAGCGCGCGCGTGATCAATTCGACCAACCGTTGCTGGGCTATGTCGCGGTTGCGGGTTTGGGAGCGGGTTTCGTCGCATTGGATGACGATGGCGCCTTCGCGGTTCCAGCGGCGACCGGCGAGGCGTTTCAGCCGGGTTTTGATTGGGTCGGTCAGAGACGGAGAGCGCGCGGCTTCAAACCGCAATTCAACCGCTGACGAGACTTTGTTGACGTTCTGCCCGCCGGGGCCAGAGGCGCGCATAAAGCTTTCGCTGAGTTCCCAGTCTTGCAGGGAAATAGAGTCGTTGATCCGTAACATGGGTATCGTTTACCGCATCCGCCCCCTGGCGAACAATGCCGGGATAGCAAAAAGGGCCACCCTGTTGCCGGGGCGGCCCTTTGAGAAAGTTTTTCGGAGGTGGGGTCAAAATGGACCTTCACCAGATCGTGTTACGTGGCGTTGCCGCCAAGGGCTGCCTTATCGGCGTGCCTCGTAACCTGTTCCGACACCTCGCTCCAATACCTTTCTTGACACTGGATCACCTCCTTTACATTTGTTGAACTCACTTTCAGCTTTGCACGGCTTGGGTAAATCACCAAACATTTTCTTTAGGGGGTACTGTTTTCGCGCCCGATATGCGCAACAATCAGGCGGAACGGGATCAGCGCGATCAGCGCGAGGGACAGTTTTACCAGCCAATCGGCAACGGCCAGCGTTACCCATAGTGGCACCAGTGGGCCGACGTTCATGAACGGCACAACGTCCCATGACCAGCTAATGGCTGAATCTGCGCCCGCGCCGAACAGGGCGATCGAGGCCGAGAATGCGATGGTAAAGAACAGCGCCGTATCAAGGGCCGATCCGACCAGTGTTGAGACCAAAGGCGCGCGCCACCAGCGGCCACCGCGCAGGCGGTTGAACACGGTGATGTCGGTCATTTGCGCGACAAGAAAGGCGATGCCCGACCCGACTGCAATGCGCAGAGGCACGGCGGGGCCGTATTCCAGCATGATCTGGCTGCCGATTAGTGAGCAGATAATGCCAGTGACAAAACCGGCCAACACAACTTTTCGCGCTGGGCCGACGCCGTAAACACGGTTCATCACGTCGGTGACCAAAAAGGCCAATGGATAGGTAAAGGCACCCCAGGTCAAAAGCCCGTCAAGGATGAGGAATTGAACAAGGATGTTTGAGGCCACAACGATGGCGGCCATGGCAATAATGCCGGGAAGGTGGATACGTGTCATATTTATATGCCCGTTTTTAACAAGGTTGCGGCGACTTGGCTGGTCCAGAGCGGACGAGCAAGGGCGCTGCTAACCTGTTGTTGGCGGTTAGGCAAGCTATTCTGTTAAGGCATATTCGACCAGTTCGGTGCGTTGAAAGAACATAAAATTGTCATCCGAAATCATCGTGGCCCGCAAACGCCCGGTGCTGTCGCGCCAGATCGATAGGCCTTCGAGGTTGTCGTGGGTCATGGGGGAGGTCTGCAAAAGCGTCTGTTCGTTTTGGGCGCTGGTTTTGGTGAAATCCCAACGGCGCAGGCGGCTGCGGAACCCCAAAACACCAAACGCACGTTCCAACAGGTAAAACCGGCCATCGGGGCCAAAATCGGCGCCGACGGGGTGAAAATCGCCGTTGGCGGGCAACGAAAACGGGCTTGTCCATTTGCCCGATGTCCAGCGATAGACCTGAATGTTGCCGCTACTGTCCAGAGCGTATTCTGGTACTGTGTATAATTGCCCGTGCTGATCAATGGCCAGCGCCTCAAGTGATCCGTTGAAAGGCAGGGACCGAAACGCTTTTGCGCGGTTAAGTGGTTTAGCGCTGT
This sequence comes from Granulosicoccus sp., assembly GCA_047623555.1. GTDB lineage: Bacteria > Pseudomonadota > Alphaproteobacteria > Rhodobacterales > Rhodobacteraceae > NORP181. The sequence continues at coordinate 48,686 of JBLHMP010000007.1, read as the reverse complement.
CGTCCGGCGCTGCATAACGCAACACGCGGTGCACGCCTTCAAACGAGACATAGATCGTGCCGTCCGCGGCTATGGCGATGCCTTCGGAATCGGCGGCTTTGCCTTTCAGATATGTGCCACTGCCTGATTTAAGCTGCCGGAGGGGGCCCGGAATGATGGCCGTGATCTTGCCGTCTTTGCGCGTGATCCTTGTGGTCAGAATCTTGCCGCGGTCACTGATGACGGTCATGCTTTGACCGTCTGGCGACAGTTCGATTCCTGAGAATCCACCAAACCAGGGTTTGTCTATTTGCCACCGAAAACTGCCCAAGTATTCGGCCTTTGGCGCATCGGCCAGGGCAGAAGTACAGACAAGGATCAGGGTGGCAATTAGTTGGACTGTAAAACTGAGACGCATTGATTGGGTAAATCTGACAGCACATATTCGCGCCGGGGTTTGGGTTTTGGCGCGTTAGGGTCTGCCTTTTTCGGGCGCGGCGGATTCAGGATATCATTCACCCATTTTTGCGCGTCGGCGCAGCCGTCACCGGGGGGCGGGGCCGCCTGATTTTCGCAGCCTTTCATCCCTCTGGGGCATTCCAGCCGCACGTGGAAATGATAGTGATGCCCCCACCATGGCCTGATTTTACGCAGCCATTTGCGGTTGCCTTTTTCGTCATTACACATCTGCACCTTGGCACCGGGAAACACAAAAATCCGCGCAACACGTTTGTCTTTGGCCGCGGCGCGCAAAATCTGGTGATGCGCCGAGCTCCAGTTATTGTTGACATAGGCGCCATTGGCCCGGCGCGTGGAAATGGGCGAAATACCTTCGCGCTGTTTCGCACTCAGGTCGATGCGTGATGTGGGCAACATCCAGATATCAGCGTCCAGACCAATCTGGTGACTGCGATGCCCGGACAACATTGGCCCGCCACGCGGCTGGCTGATATCGCCGATATACAGCCCTTTCCAGCCCGGTTGTCTGGCGGCAAATTTGCTAATATCACCAATGAAATCAATCATCTGCGGGTGGCCCCAATTGCGGTTTCGTGACAGGCGCATCGCCTGCCATGTCGGGCCGGTTTCAGGCAGTTGAACGGCCCCGGCGACGCAGCCCTTGGCATAGCTGCCATAGGGGCGTGCCTCTTGATGAGACCCCATGCCCTTTGCGCCAAATAGCTGTTTGGCCAAAGTCTCGGCGCTGGCGGGAACGCCAAGGCTAAGCGCTAAGATCAGACAGGCAATCAGGCGCTTATAGCTCATGCAGCTTGGTCCCCTTGTGGTTTGACCCATATTAGCAGGATCAACCCGATGGCGAAAAGCAAGATCACCGGCGACACGCCGAGGCGCGCGCTCCCGGTTATGGTTGTCATCAGGCCAATTAAGATTGGCGCAATAAACGAGGTGGCGCGCCCTGACAGACCATATAAGCCAAAGCTCTCGGTTGGGGCTTTGGGGTCTGTATGGCGTACCATCAACGACCGGCTGGCGGATTGCAACACTCCGCCCATGCCGCCGATCAACATGCCACATCCCAAAAAGATCGTATCAGGAAGCGTGGAACCCTCCGGAAGAGCAATGCCAAAGATGGAATCACGGGACATGTTGATGACCACAAAACAGACCAGCATCAGCACCCAAATCGCGGTTATAATAACCGGTTTTGGCCCAAATCTTTTGTCCAGCTTGCCACCAATCCAACAAAATAGCGCCGCCGAACTAGCGCCGAGAATACCAAAAATACCGATTTGCGGAATCGACCAGTCCAGAACAACTTTGGCATAAATGCCGCCGAATGTATAAAGCCCGTTCAGCGCATCGCGATAGAACATTGACCCCAGCAGATAGGCCGACAGGCTGATCCGGTTTTTCAGATTGCGCAGTGAATTGCCTAGCAAGGCCAGCGCTTGGCGCACCGTGCCACGGCTTTCGGAGCGATCAGGATCATGGACCCAGCGAAAATAGGGGATCATGAACACAATGAACCAAAGCGCAGTAATGGGTCCAACTGCGCGGGTGCCTTCGCGGGTTTCGGCGTTTAACAGACCAAAGCCGGGGTCAACACCCACCAGCGTTTTACCGTTGCCCTGTTCGACAAAGAACAGCAGCAGGACAATCAATGCAACAAGTCCACCAATATAGCCAAATGCAAAACCAGAGCCGGAAATCTCGCCGACTTCTTCGTCACTGCCAAGGTCGGGCAATTGCGAGTTGATGAAAATCAATGCGTATTCTGCACCGATAAAGCCAAAGGCGAATACCGCCAGCATCATATAGAGGTTGGACCCATCAGGGGCTGTGAACCACAGCAACGCGGACCCCAGCACATACATGATTGAAAACCCAACGATCCAGGGTCGCCTGCGGCCAAATGTGTCAGCCATGGCACCCAGCAACGGCGCACCAATCGCAATCGCGATCCCGGCAGCGGCCATGCCCCAGGCCCAAAGGGTTTGCGCCTGGGCCTTGGCGGCCTCATCTGCGACACCCATGCTCAGATAATAGTCGGCAGCGACGCCGGCAAAAAACGGTCCAAAAATGAATGTGACCAAAAGCGTGTGATACGGCTGGCTGGCCCAATCAAAGAAATACCAGCCCCAAATACGCTTGCGCGCGGAAATTTCTGCCATGTCCGTCCCCATCGTTATTAGGACGATATGACAGTCAAATGTACCTTTAGGCAAGCGTGTCCTGCATTGGCGGCCAGGGGCGCATGGATTCGGCTTTGCACCAGGCGGCAACCCAAACGGGCATCGGCAATGGTGTGGTATCACCGTACCCCATCGCCGTAATGGCATGTATCGGTGCAACAATGCCGTTTTTATCGGTCACGGCCGCCCGCATCACCACATGGCTGGCGCATTGGCCATCACGTTTCCACATGGATTGTTCAAGATACAGGAATTTGTCATCCCAACACAGTATCCGGCTGCGCATTTCAAACGGTTCAAAGCCACGAATGCGGCGGCGATAGCGGGGAATGCTGCCCGCCATTGTCATGCTCCATTTATTGCGGTGCAGGGCGCGGAACAGACCCACCCGATGCGCCGCCATGAACCGGCCCAGATCATAGAGCGTCAATGTGCGGCCATTGTTCAGTTCTAACATCATGTCCAGATCCCACGGCCAGCACCGATGCTGCGAAATATGGGTGTCAGCGAGCCCGATCGGGGGCAGACGAGTGGCGATGACCATATCTTTGATCAGGCGGACAAACGGGAACATCTGGGGTCTCCTTGGTTGTGCAACAGATGGCCGTGATTTAATTGACGTCAACGGCAACCTCGCGGCAACTTGGTGATGCTCTTGCTCTTTGACGGCGTGGCCCTTAGGTCATTGGAAATCTTATGAAGGAAACGCAGATGCAGTCGCTGTTCGAAATATTGATGATGATCCTGAATATTGTTTGGTTCTTTATCATTGCCCATGTGATCATGAGCTGGCTGATCAACTTTCAGATCCTGAATACGCGCCAACAATTGGTTGCGCAGATCTGGTACGGTCTAAACAGGGTTCTGGAACCTTTGTATGGGCCGATCCGCCGAGTGCTGCCGCAAATGCAGGGCATCGATCTGGCGCCGCTTGTTGTGTTGCTTGGGGTGTTCGCGGCGCGAATTATTCTGGCGAACAATATCGCGGCGTTCTACTAAAGTATGCCGCTGACGTTGTTTTTAGGTATTTGTGACGAGAAGAATTGAGGGTTCCTGCCCTCTTGTCCCCCGAATCTTAGTGTGTGAATGTGCGCAGTAAGAGCAGTTTGATAAAATTTTAGACGAGGCCCCCCGCTATGACTGGCGCTGCACCGCTTTTGCGCGATGTTTTCGGATTCGATGCGTTTCGCCCCGGTCAGGAAGAGATTGTTGATGCAGTCGCCGAGGGGCAGAACGTGTTGGCGATTATGCCGACGGGCGGCGGTAAATCCCTGTGTTTTCAGCTCCCGGCGTTGATGCGCGAGGGCGTGACGGTGGTGATTTCACCGTTAATAGCATTGATGCGCGACCAGGTGCGCGCCCTGCAAGAGGCCGGGGTATGTGCCGGGGCGCTGACATCAGGCAATACCCCCGAAGAAACTGACGCCGTGTGGGAGTCGCTGGAAGCTGGAAAGTTAAAGCTGCTTTATATGGCGCCCGAGCGCCTTGCCGCCGGGTCGGCAATGGGCATGTTGCGCCGTATCAATGTCAAGATGATCGCCGTGGATGAGGCGCATTGTGTCAGCCAGTGGGGGCATGATTTCCGGCCAGATTATTTACGTATAGGAGCCTTGCGGAAGGCGTTGGATGTGCCGTTGGCGGCTTTTACCGCCACTGCGGATGCGGAAACCCAAGACGAGATCGTTGAAAAACTGTTTGATGGCATGCCGCCGCGTAAGTTTTTGCATGGGTTCGATCGGCCAAACATTCATCTGGCATTTGCCTCTAAGGATTCGCCGCGCCGTCAAATTCTGGACTTTGCAGCGGCGCGCAAAGGGCAGGCGGGGATTGTCTATTGCGGCACCCGTGCCAAGACCGAAGCGCTCGCGGCGGGGTTGCGAGAAGCCGGGCACAGTGCCTGCCATTATCACGGTGGGATGGACGCCGAAGATCGGCGCATTGTCGAAACCCGATTTGCCCGCGAGGATGGGTTAATCGTGGTGGCCACGGTGGCCTTTGGCATGGGGATCGACAAACCCGACATTCGTTGGGTCGCGCATGCCGACCTGCCCAAAAGCATCGAGAGTTATTATCAGGAAATTGGCCGTTCAGGACGGGACAGCGCGCCGGCGGAAACGTTAACCCTGTTTGGCGCCGAAGATATTCGCCTGCGCCGCAGCCAGATTGACGAAGGCCTGGCGCCGCCAGAACGCCGATCCGCAGATCATGCGCGGTTGAATGCGTTGTTGGGATTGGCCGAAGCGTTGCAGTGTCGCCGCATTAACCTGCTTGGCTATTTTGGCGAAGAAACCGAACCCTGTGGCAATTGCGATCTGTGCGACACGCCCCCCGATGTGTTTGACGGAACCACGGCAGTACGCAAAGCATTGTCGGCTATTTTGCGTACAGAAGAATGGTTTGGCGCGGGGCATCTGATCGACATTCTAGTTGGGAACGAAACCAACAAAGTGATTGCGCGTCGGCACAATCAACTGCCGACTTTTGGTGTCGGGACGGAATATGAAAAACGCCAATGGGAGGCTGTTTTCCGGCAAATGATGGGCCATGATTTGATCCGACCCGATCCGGAACGTCACGGCGCGCTGCGCATGACCGACGCCGCCCGCCCGATTTTGCGCGACGAGGCCATCATCATGTTGCGCCGTGACACGATCCGCAAAGCTTCTGGGCGCCGACCGGCGGTTAAGTCGCTGGTGTCAGACGAGGATGCGCCGTTGTTGTCGGCCCTAAAAGCCAAACGTCGGGGGCTGGCCGAAGCCGGGCGGGTTCCGGCCTATGTGATTTTCACCGACCGCACGCTGATCGAAATGGCCGAAACCCGGCCTGCGGATCTGGATGGCATGGCAGGGATTAGCGGCGTTGGCGCAAAAAAGCTTGAACGCTATGGTGCGATGTTCCTTGAGATCATCAATGGTGCAGTCAAGGTGGTGCATCCGGCACGGCGCAAACTGGCCGGGCGCGAGGCTGGCAATGTTTATGATCAATTGCTTGAAGTGCAGAGAGCGTTGACGCGTGGCGAAGGTGGGGGCGAAAAACCGCTTAGTTGTTCGGCCTCGCAACTGGCCCGCGTGGCGAAATTGCGCGCCGATGATGCGCGCGGCATCGAACATGTCGTGGGCGAGCGTCGCGCCGAGCGGTTTGGCGCGGCGTTTCTGGACGTTCTGCGCGCCGCGGGTTAGGTCACAGAGAACTTAAAGGGGGATGTCATGCTGGTTGTGATTTCACCGGCCAAACGGCTGGATTGGGCAGAGCGATCTGTCGTGGCGAGTACACCGGATTTTTTGGAGGATGCGGCGCGGCTGGCCAAAACTGCGCGAAATCTGACATTGCAGGATCTGAAAAAACTGATGAACCTGAGCCCCGATTTGGCACGGTTGAATCATGACAGGTTTCAGGTCTTTTCAGATACACCTGCGGCCGAAGTGACCCGGCCAGCGGCACTTGCGTTCGCCGGAGACACCTATCTAGGGCTTGAGGCTGCATCACTGGATGATGAGGAAATGGGTTGGGCGCAGGACCACTTGCGAATTTTATCTGGGCTTTACGGGCTGTTACGTCCGTTGGATGCGATTCAGGCCTATCGGTTAGAAATGGGCAGCCGGTTGAAAACCCGTCGGGGTAAATCGCTGTATGACTATTGGCGCGATCAGTTGTCCAAAGCGTTGAATGTGCAGGCCGATATAGTTGGCAGCGATGTTTTGGTGAATTGCGCCAGCCAGGAGTATTTTGGTGCGGTTGCACCCAAAGCGTTGAAATTGCGGGTTGTGACGCCGGTGTTTAAGGAGGACAAAGGTGGCGATCCGGTGATTGTCAGCTTTTACGCCAAACGGGCGCGCGGGGCGATGGCGCGGTTTATTGTGCAGAACCGATTGACCGACCCGGCAGCTTTGACCAGTTTTGATCTGGGTGGTTATGTCTATAATGCCGCTATGTCTGAGGTGGATCGCCCGGTGTTTTTACGCCCCTATGGGCCGCTTACTGACGGATCATAGGCGACCAACTCAACGGTGTTTCCTTCGGGATCTTTGGTGAATATGCCGCGCCACCCGATCCAATTAAAGTGTTCGACCGTATAAGGTTGGTCGTTTTTTTCGTACCACCGCATCACGGCGTCCTGTTCATCATAGGGCAAAGATAGCGCGATGTGATGGAGTGAGGATCTGGTGCCGGTCGTTGGCGGATTCTGGTCGTGAAACAGGGCCAAGACACTGGTGTGTCCGGCATAACCTTCTGCGACTTTGAAAAACGTGATGGCTCTGTTGTTTTGATCGGCAAGACGTTCAAGCCCAATCGTGTTTTCATAGAATTTTATCATTGCTGCCATGTCGGTGCTGCGTATTGCGATTTCGCCCAAGGCGCGGGGCGGAAGCCCTTTTTATCAGTTAAGCGTCAGTTTAAGGATTTTTTGCCTCCGGCGGGGATATTTCCTGAAATTGGAAATTGGGCGCAGGTCTGATCAGGTATCAACCGGCATAATCGACTGAACGTCGTCAGGGCAATGTTTTAGGATGCGGTCATGAATGGCGGTTTTGCGTAAGGGTTTTGTCATATAGTGATCAAGACCCGCGGCGAGAATCCCGTCGGAATCTCCGTCCATGGCATGGGCGGTCAGGGCGATAATCGGGACGTGGCCACCTAAGGTGGTTTCCAATTTGCGGATTTCGCCTGTGGCTTCTTTGCCGTCCATTTTTGGCATGGAAATATCCATAAATATCATATCAGGCTGGAATTCGGTAAAAGCGGCAACAGCCTCGATTCCATTGTTGGCGAACTGGATATCTATGTTGAGGGTTTTGACCATTTTTCCGAAAACCAGCTGGTTGGTTTTGTTGTCTTCTGCCGCCAGAACGCGCATCAGGCGTGGTTGCGCCGTTGGTTCCGGTGTTGGGGTGGATTGTTCTATCTCTGGTGAAGTTTCGGGGTCATCTGGTGAACGTGCAATTGCGGTGTGGATGTCGGTTAAGCGCGAGAATAAGTCACTGCGCGAAACGGGTTTTGCCAGGATTGCATGCAGGTGTTGTCGCGCCGGGTCATTCTGCGCGAAGCCCGGATTTGAACTGAGCAACAACACCGACACTTCTGGCCACTTGCCGGTTCGCATGGCCTCTGCCAGCTCAATTCCATCCATGTTGTGCATGTTATGTTCTGTGAAAACCAGGTCGATGCCATGATGCATCGCGTCTAGTGCGGCGGCGCCTGAAAAGCAAAGCGTGACCGTTAGGCCAAGTTGCCTCAGTTGTTTTTCCAAGATGGAGCGATTTAGCGGCTGGTCACTGACAATTAGTGCCTGTTTCAGGCCTTGGGGCAGAGCGGGTGGGGCGGCGTCCGGGCTATCGGCCTTGGGCATGGTGACCTTGAAACCAAAGACCGAGCCTTTGCCCTCTTCGCTGTCGACCCAGACGGTGCCACCCATTAATCCGATCAGCCGTCGTGAAATTGCGAGGCCCAGACCGGAGCCTTCGAACTGGCGATTACGTTCATCTTCGACCTGATTGAACTCACCAAAAATATGTTCGTCCTTGTCAGCCGGAATGCCGATGCCGGTGTCCTCAATGGTGATGTGAACGCTGCAATTGTCGCCTTCATCCTGCATGCCGGTGACGCGAATCAGCACATGGCCGGAACTGGTGAATTTGATGGCGTTGCCCACAAGATTGGTCAAAACCTGACGCACGCGCCCTGGGTCGCCGACAAAACGGGTTGGTAGGAACAAGTCGAAATCGACCAGCATATCCAGCCCTTTGTCGCGCGCCGTGGGCTGTAGCAACATCACCACCTCGTGGATACACCGTTCAAGATCAAACGGTTCCGGGTGCAAGACCAGCTTTTCGGCTTCGATCTTTGAGTAGTCCAGCACGTCGTTGATGATCACCAATAACGCCTCGCCCGAGTTCTTGATCGTGTTCACATACAGCAGCTGTTCTTCGTCCAGATCCGAATCGGTAAGCAATTCGGCCATGCCGACAACGCCATTCATCGGAGTGCGAATCTCATGGCTCATATTCGCCAGAAACGCCGATTTGGCGCGATTTGCCGCCTCGGCCTTTTGCCGCGACGCTTTCAATTCGGCCTCGTAGCGCACGGTGGGGGTGATGTTCAGTGCAAGGCTCACAATATCGCCGCCATGGCCGCGCTGATCGATCAGTTTGATATATTCATCGTTCCACAGTCGGATAATGATTGGTTTGGGCGACGATGTTTGCCAGCGCTCAGTCATCACGGCACGCCAGTCCACTGGGGCGAGTTTTTCGGTGTTTACGATGCCTTCGTCGGTCATCAGTTGCAGTATACGGGCATAAGATACGCCGGGCATCACCTCTTTGAGGCCATCGAAAATACCCAGATAGGCGGTATTTGCGCCAATCATGGTGCCGTCGACATCATAAAAGGCAAATCCGTCCTGAATGGTCTGGATTGAGTGCCACAACCGACGTTCGGCGATTTCGATCTTTTCATGGGCGACGGTCAGGTCCGATTTGACCTTTTCATTCTCGTCGCGAACGGTGGCAACCTCGGCCTGTGTTTCGCCGATCCGCCGGGTTAGCGCCAGCGCGTGGCGCCCCAGTTTGCGATTGGCAGCCGAAAGCTCGGACTGTTTGAGTTCCAACAGTCGTTCAGCCGCAAGGCGTGCGCGTCGCTCATCGGCGAGTTTATTGGCAAGGATCATCCCTGCGACTCCGGATTGTTTGGGCCCTGAAATTGGGCGAATTTTTGCCAGCATCGGTGAGCGCGGTGAATAAATTCTTAAAGAAATTGAAACTCGGGAATCGTTGCCAAGTTGGTAATGACTGTGCGAGCCTACGCCCAAAGCAGGAGTACACGATGCAGCGATTTGGTTTGGCCGTGATTTTTTGGACAATGGCTGCCTTTGGTGCCTGGGCGCAGAACGTGGTTCCCGATTTCAGGTATCTCGCTACGCGCGATATGGATTTTTACGGTTCGGATCTGGACCCGCTTTTTGATACGGATTATCAATCCTGTGTGCGCGCCTGTACCAGTAATTCCGACTGCAAGGCGTTTACCTTTAACACCCGTTCAAACGCCTGTTTTCCGAAACGCGGCGTCAGCGATCAAACCCCTTTTGTTGGGGCATTTTCAGCGATCAAAATCCCGACAGAGGCAAACCTGCGTCAGGCTGCGATTGCCCGATCCGGCGATCTGAAATTCCTAAACAGTGCCGATTTTGAACTGGCAAATGATACTGCGCGCGACCTTGGATTGCGCCATGCTGCGGGTGATCAAACCCTTGAAACGGCTATCGAAACGGCCAATGCGCGCGCGGCTTCTGGCAACAGAATCCAAGCCATGGGCTGGACCGGGATCGCGGTTTCATTGTCGGACCGGTCGGATTTGTGGGCCGAATATGCGCGGCGCTTGCTGCTGATCTATTCGGACAAAAGTAGCGACATGCAGACCTACCAAAACCGGGCTATTTCGGCGTCCATCAACGGCTATCTGCGCGGATCAAACGTGGCTACACGCGCGTCGGCGTTGGTGGTTTTGTCGGACGCGTTAGAGCGGGCCGGGCGGGGGCGCGACATGATTCCGGCCCTGCGTCTAGCCTATAGCCTGCAGTCACGTGAGGGTATCAAAACCTCGCTGGAAAAGGCGATTGGTAACTATGGCTTTAACATTATCGATGATACCGTTGAGGCTAATTCTGCAGCCCCGCGCATTTGTGTCGAATTCTCAGAGCCTTTGTCCAAGTCCGGCGTAGACTACGAACCGTATGTGCAATTACCCGAATCCGGTCTGGTTGTGCAGGCGAACGGCAATCAGCTGTGCATTGACGGGGTGAAACATGGTACGCGGTATCGGTTTACGGTCCGCGAGGGCCTGCCGGCCGCCAGCGGCGAGACGCTGTATAAAGACGTTGAGCTCACCCAATATGTGCGCGACCGCGCGCCCAGCGTTCGGTTCCCGGGACGCTCGTATGTGCTCCCGAAATCGGCGGATGCAGCGTTGCCGGTGGAAACGGTCAACGTAAGCACAGTTGATTTGCGCCTGCGCAAAGTGAGTGACCGTAATCTGTTATGGGCGGTGCAGGATGGCTATTTCGGGCGGCCTTTGTCCTTTTGGGAGGACGAACAATTCGCCAGCGATATTGCCGAAGAAATCTGGGTTGGTACGGCTGAAATCACCACCGAATTGAACCGTGACATGACCACCCGCCTGTCGATGGCCGAGGCAATCACAGGGCAATCCCCAGGGATTTACGCCCTAAGCGCCGAAGTGCCGGGCGCGGACCCTTACGAAAATCTGGGCGCAACGCAGTGGTTCGTGTTGTCCAATCTGGGGCTTAGCACGATGTCGGGAACCGATGGGTTGCATGTTCAGGTGCGTGGTCTGTCGGACGCCATGCCGCGTGGCGGAGTGAAACTGACATTGCTGTCCCGCGCCAATGCGGTGCTTGGGCATGGCGTGTCGGACGACGCCGGCTATGCACTATTTGAGCCGGGATTGACGCGCGGCACCGGGGCGGCGGCTCCGGCGATGGTTTTGGCCGAAATGGGGGATGAAGACCTTGGCTTTTTGTCGCTGACTGACCCGGCCTTTGATCTGTCTGATCGTGGCGTCGAAGGGCGTGCCCCTGCAGGGGCGGTGGATGTCTTTATGACCACGGATCGGGGTGCCTACCGCGCCGGCGAGGTCATTCATGCCACCGTGTTAGCGCGCGACAATGATACCGTGGCGATCGAGGGCCTGCCGCTGATCGCAATCCTAAGCCGCCCGGATGGGGTGGAATACAGCCGTCTGATCTCGGATGGCGGCCAGGCCGGCGGGCATGTGTTTGCGTTGCAGGTTGGCGCCAGCGTGCCACGCGGAACCTGGCGGCTTGATATCAAATCGGATCCGGATGCGCGGGCCTTGGCCAGCCAAACAGTTTTGGTAGAGGATTTTCTGCCCGAACGCATTGATTTTGACCTGAGTTTGTCAGACGCACTTTTGCGCCCCGGGGACACGCCGCCGTTGTCGATTGACGCGCGGTACCTGTTTGGCGCCCCGGGCTCTGATCTGAGCATCGACGGGCAGGTTATTCTTAGCACAGTAAACTCAGTTGCGGCTTGGCCGGGGTATCACTTTGGTCGCTACGATGTACGTAGCTCTGCGCTCAGCAGCTATTTTGGCGGCGAGCGCACGGATGCCGATGGTCTGGCAAGTGTTGCCCTGAAAATACCGGTTTCTGATGTGGCCGACCAACCCTTACAGGCAACGGTTGTCGTGCGGTTGGCCGATGGTTCTGCCCGCCCGGTTGAACGTCGCCTGACGGTGCCGGTGCGCCCGGACACGTCGGTGATTGGCATCAAGCCGATGTTTGATGATGTGGTTGGCGAAGGCAGCGAAGCCGGGTTCCAGATCATCGGATTGGGCGCTGATCTGGACCTGCAGCCGATGCAGGTACGTTGGACCCTGAACCGGGTTGAGACACGGTATCAATGGTATCAGCAATACGGCAACTGGAACTGGGAACCGCTAACCCGCCGCACCCGTGTGTCGACTGGATTGGCCGATTTGGGCGACACGCCACTGGTGCTGTCTGAACCGGTCAATTGGGGCCAGTACGAATTGGTGGTGGAACGCACCGATGGGGTCTATACGGCGGCTTCGATGGATTTCTATGCAGGCTGGTATGCTTCGGCGGATACATCGACCACGCCGGACCGGCTTGATCTGTCGCTGGATAAATCCAGCTACCTTCCCGGTGATACGGCGCTGTTGCGCATCGTGCCGCGGGCTGCGGGCACTGCGATGATTTCGGTGATGTCCAATCACCTAATTGAACGCCACGCCATCGAAGTGGAGGCCGGGCAGATGCAAATACCTCTGCTCGTGACCGAAGAATGGGGCATTGGCGCCTATGTGACGGCCACTGTGATCCGACCTATGGATGTGGTCGCTGGGCAAAACCCGGTGCGCTCAATCGGGCTGGCCTATGCCGCGGTTGAACCTGTGGACAATGCGATGGCGGTGTTTATTCACGCGCCTGATGTGGCCAAACCGCGCCAAACCGAACGGGTAAAGGTCACAATAGAAGGCGTCGGCGAGGGTGAACAGGTCTGGCTGACGCTGGCGGCTGTTGATCTGGGCATTCTGAACCTGACCAGATTTAAGGGCCCCGATCCGATGGGCTATTATTTTGAACAACGCCGCTTGGGCATGGAACTGCGCGATGTTTATGGCCGTCTAATCGACGGTATGAACGGTGCGCTGGGCGTGGTGCGGTCGGGGGGCGACAACGCATCCGGTATGCGGATGGAATCACCGCCTCCGACGCAGGATTTGATGGCGGCATTTAGCGGCCCGGTAAAGGTTGGCGCCAATGGCGAAGCGTTTGTAGACATCGATCTGCCAGCGTTTAATGGCACGGTGCGGCTGATGGCTATGACCTGGTCAAAAGATCGGGTTGGGCAGGCCGAGGTTGATATGCTAGTGCGTGACCCGGTGGTGATGACCGCCAGTGTGCCGCGCTTTCTGGCCCCCGGTGACAGCAGCCGCATTCGGATTGAGGCCGTTCATGCGGATGGCCCGTTTGGGCAGATGAATCTGGCGCTGACTCTGTCGGGCACCGACCTGAAATTGGGCACTGAACCCGGGGCCTTCACCCTGACCAAAGGCGGCAAAGCGGTGTTCGAAATACCGGTGACCGCGAATGCCGTTGGCGACCCGAGCTTTGACGTGGTGCTAACCACACCAGACGGTCGCGAATTGCGCCAGACATTGGTTTTGCCGGTGCGCGCCAACGATCCGGTGGTGGCGCAAACGCGGAGGTTTTCATTGGGTGGCGGTGATACATTCCAGTTCAGCGATGATGTGTTCGCTGAGTTGCGTGCGGGCACCGGGCGGGCGATCCTGTCCGCTGGCCCGTTGGCGAAATTTGACGCGCCGGGGCTTTTGACCATGCTGGACACATACCCCTATGGCTGCACCGAACAGGTCACATCGGGCGCAATGCCGTTGCTGTATATGTCAGCAGTGGCACAGGCCAGCGGCCTGGGAAATGGCCCGCAGGTTCAAGACCGCGTTGACGATGCGATCAAACGGGTGCTGACCCGGCAGGCCTCAAACGGAGCGTTTGGATTGTGGCAGGCCGTATCCGGTGATTTCTGGCTGGACGCCTATGTGACCGATTTCCTAAGCCGCGCCCGCGCGGTTGGTTTTGTGGTGCCGGATCAGGCGTTCCGCCTGGCGATGGACAACCTGCGCAACCGGGTCAACTATGCGGCTGACTTTGACGAAGGTGGCGAAAATGTTGCCTATGCGCTGATGGTTCTGGCCCGCGAAGGCGCGGCGGCAATGGGCGATCTGCGCTATTACGTCGACGTCAAAGCCACGTCGTTTAACAAACCTCTGGCTGCGGCCCAACTGGGCGCTGCACTGGCCGCCTATGGCGATCAGACCCGGGCGGATATCATGTTTGCCCGGGCTGCCCGGTTGATCTCAACGGCAAAACCCCGAGCGGCCTATTGGCGGGCGGATTTCGGCACCAACCTACGCGATGCGGCCGGGGTTCTGGCGCTGGCAACCGAGGCCGGCAGTCAGGCCATCGACACCGAAAGCCTGACCGCGCGCATCACCCGTGTTGGCAATCGGCGGCTATCGACGCAAGAGGCATCTTGGTCGTTACTGGCGGCGCATGCGCTGATCTCGTCGCCAGAACAATCGGGATTGTGGGTCAACGGCGCTGCGGTGAAAGGGCCATTTGTTGAGGTGCGTGAGGACGATTCGACTGGCGCAGTCCTGAATATTTCGGCGGCGGATGGTGAAGTGACCGATATCACTCTGACCACCCTTGGTGTGCCAAAGGTCGCGCCAGAGGCCGGTGGCACCGGCTATCGCATCGACCGGTTCTATTACACCATGGAGGGCGACGACGTTGATCCGCAATCTCTGGTCGTTGGGGATCGCTTTGTGACAATGCTGCGGGTCACACCGTTTGAAAAGGCAGGCGCGCGGTTGATGATCAATGATCCGTTGCCTGCTGGCGTTGAAATCGACAACCCCAACCTGTTGCGCTCGGGCGATGTGCGCGCGCTTGACTGGTTGAACCTGTCGTTTGCCGAACATACCGAATTCCGCTCTGATCGGTTTTTGGCGGCGGTTGATCTGAGCAACAACGGCAAGGCGGTCACGCTGGCCTATATCGCACGTGCGGTGACGCCGGGAATCTATCACCACCCGGCAGCATCGGTCGAAGACATGTACCGACCCCGCAATCGCGCCCGGACAGCAACCGGGCAGGTCGTGATCACCGAATGAGCCAGGGCGGCATAATTGCGATGGCCCATTGGCGACGATTGGATCGTGTCGGAACCGATAGATGTACGCTGTCACGGGGCGATCACGGTTCGATAATGACCGGGCAGGCAATTTGGCAGGACAACGACGCGACTTCGCTAGACTATGTGGTGTGTTGTGATGAAGAATGGCGCACGTTATCTGCGGATATTGTCGGCACTTGTGCAGATCAACCGGTGGCTCTTCGTCTTGCGCGTGGTCCGCAAGGCTGGACACTAAACGAAACTCTGCAACCGGGCACGGCGCATTTTACCGATATCGACCTCAGCTTTACCCCGGCGACAAACTTTTTGCCACTGCGCCGTCTGACATTTGGTAAGGCAATGCCAATACAGGTCCATTCCGCGTGGCTGGTCCCTGATCTGTGTCAGATTCAGCGACTTGATCAAACCTATACCCGGTTGGCCGCAGGTGCATTCACCTACGCCTCAGCCAATTTCACAGCCGAGCTTGAAACGCATCCTTCGGGTTTCGTCACCCGGTATCCCGGACTTTGGGAGGGTTGGGTCGATGTCTAGGGTCGCGCCACTTTTGTTTGCGCTTACCATTGCCCTGGGGACCGCCGCAGCCTTGCGGGATGCAACGGACAGGTGGATCGACCGGACGGTTTTGCCCGCTACACTGGCCGAAACCTCGGTTGAGGTGCGCGATCGCAAAGGGGAATTGCTGCGTGCCTATACGGTTGTCGATGGCATCTGGCGTCTGGCGCCGGATGCAGATCTGGTTGATGCGGGCTTTGTTCAGATGTTGGTGCGGTTTGAAGATAAACGCTTTTGGGATCATTCCGGGGTTGACCCGCTGGCCTTTTTGCGCGCTTTTGGGCAGGCGGTCTGGAACGGCAGGCCAGTGTCTGGCGGGTCGACCCTGACCATGCAGGTCGCGCGGTTGCTCGAGGATGGCAGCACCGGGCGCTGGTCGGGCAAGCTGCGCCAAATCCGGGTGGCAATGGCTCTTGAACGACGGTTGAGCAAAGACCAGATCCTGGCTCTGTACCTGACGCACGCGCCATATGGCGGCAATCTTGAGGGCGTGCGCGCCGCGACGCTGGCGTGGTTTGGCAAAGAACCCAACCGCCTGACCCCAGCCGAGGCGGCATTGCTCGTCGCGTTGCCACAATCGCCCGAGGCCCGCCGCCCGGATCGCTTTGCTGTTAACGCCCGCGCCGCCCACAATCGCGTGCTTGCGCGTATGCAGGCACAAGGCTTGATTGATGCGGACGAGGCCAAGGTGGCAATGGCCGCAACGCTACCCAATCAAATGCGCGGGTTTCCGCAACTGGCGGCACATCTCGCCGACCGGGTTCGGGCAGGCGACCGCCCTGCACGTCGCCATGATCTAAGCGTTGATGCAAGGGTGCAGGCGGCGCTGGAAACACTGGTGGCAAATGCCGCACGCCGCGCCGGGCCACGGGTATCGGCGGCGTTGTTGGTGGCCGATCACTACACTGGTGAAATCATCGCATCCGTTGGCTCTGCGACCTACGACAGCGTTGGTGGGCGGCAGGGGTTTGTCGATATGACGCGCGCTATTCGGTCACCCGGATCGACGCTGAAACCGTTGATTTATGGGCTGGCATTTGATCAGGGGCTGGTGCATCCCGAAACCCTAATTCATGACGGGCCAGTGGCGTTTGGCGGCTATTCCCCGCAAAATTTCGACGGCTTGTTTCGTGGCGATGTGCGGGTGCGCGAAGCGCTGCAATTGTCGCTGAACATCCCGGTTGTGAAACTGACCAACGAACTTGGCCCGGCGCGAGTGATGGCAGCGTTACGCAAATCCGGCGCAAATCCGCAACTGCCGGGCGCGCCGGGGTTGGCGATCTCATTGGGTGGCATCGGTCTGAGCCTCTATGAT
This sequence comes from Granulosicoccus sp., assembly GCA_047623555.1. Lineage (GTDB taxonomy): Bacteria > Pseudomonadota > Alphaproteobacteria > Rhodobacterales > Rhodobacteraceae > NORP181. The sequence continues at coordinate 31,902 of JBLHMP010000007.1, read as the reverse complement.
TTGGTGCAGCTTTACGCCGGTCTGGCGCAGGGTGGCATCGGGCCGGTGCTGCATGTGGATCAAAACATTTTGCCAGAACAGGCCGGGCGGCTGATGTCGGACGTCTCCGCCTGGCAAGTGGGTAATATATTGACCGGTTTAACGCCGCCTCCGGGCGCGCCGAACGGGGTTTTGGCCTATAAGACCGGTACATCCTATGGCCACCGCGATGCCTGGGCCATCGGGTTTGACGGGCGACACGTCATTGGCGTTTGGATGGGCCGCGCGGATGGAACGCCAGTGCCGGGTGCCTTTGGTGGCGGGCTGGCCGCGCCGGTGTTGTTTGAGGCGTTTGGCCGACTAAAACCTGACTTTGAACCGCTGCCGCCCCCGCCGCCTGCGACCCTGATCCTAAGTGCTGCTGAACTGCCATTACCCCTGCGCCGGTTCCGGCCCCGGGATGCGGTGTTTTCCCGTCCCAAAAACGCCCCCCGGCTGATTTTTCCACCCAGCGGCGCGCAATTGCTGCTGTCCGGTGGTGAGGTCACGCTGAAATTGCACGGCGGAGAGGCGCCGTTTACGGTGCTGGCCAATGGCCTGCCGGTTGCATCAGGGCAACGCCTGCGTGAGTTTGAGATACCCTATCCGGGCAAAGGGTTTTCCACATTGGTGGTGGTGGATGGTGCGGGCCTGTCGGATCGGGTGACAATTCGGGTCGATTGAGCCGCCCTACGGCCGCCCTTCGCGCAGCCATCCCATCACGATCAAAGCCGAGGCTAGCAGCAAAACCAGCCAGGCCGGCAATATCGCCGTTTGCGTCACATCACGGGTTTCATAGGCATTGCGCGGGATCAGCCCCATCCAGCCACGTCCCGATGCAGGGCGTCCGGCACGTATATTGCGCAGGGTTGGCAAGCCGTCCTGTAGCCGGAAAATTCCGCCCCGAAGCGGCGCGATGACCGGCGCAAGAACGTCGCCTGTGGCAATGGTCTGCTCAAATTCGCGGGGGGCCGCCGGGCCAAGGCCGATGACGGTTTCCTGATCTCCTTCGACCAGCCGGTACAGGCCGATTTCGGGGCCATCATACAGTGCCTCAAACCGACCGGGGCTGGTTTCGTCCAACGCGACCTTAACTGATGTGCCATCCGGGCGGGTCACGGTCACCGTTCCGATTGTGTCGTTCAATGTGCGTCGGATGATGCGCATGGTCTGGCCGGTTGGTTCGGCCCACAATGTCTCTTCTTCCAGCTCGGGTTCTTTCATCATCCAATGCGCCAGCCGCCGCAACAATTCCAGTTGCGGGCCACCGCCTTGATAGCCCCGGCTCCATAGCCACGCGTGGTCCGAGGCGAGCATCGCCACGCGGCCCTCTCCGACCCGATCAAGGATCAGCAACGGTCGGTCGTCAATCCCGGTCATCAGCACCGAGCCTGATGTTGGTTCAACCTCGATCTGGCGCATCCACGATCCCCATTCGCCCTGCCATTGCAGATCGGACGTCACCGGATGGCGATCCCCCAGATCGGTGATTTCGGGGCGATAGCTTTCCTCAAACACCCGGGCGGTGGGTCTGGCGGGCAGGATGGTCGACAAGGGCGAGCGATAGATGCTCTCGGCCCCGGCGAAATCCGGACCCGCCGCCACAAGCACCGCGCCGCCCCTCGCCACATAATTGGCGACGTTATCCAGATAAATCGTTGGCAGGATGCCACGGCGTTTATAGCGATCAAAGATGATCAGGTCGAACTCGTCGATCTTGTCGAGAAACAATTCGCGGGTTGGGAATGCGATCAGGGACAGTTCGCCGACCGGCACGCCGTCTTGTTTTTCTGGCGGTCGCAGAATGGTGAAATGCACCAGATCAACCGAGCTGTCGGATTTGAGCAAATTACGCCATGTGCGCCCGCCCGCGTGGGGTTCGCCTGACACCAAAAGCACCCGCAACCGGTCACGCACACCGTTCATCTGGATTAACGCGGTATTGTTGCGGTCGGTGATTTCACCCGTTGCGGCAGGAACGCTAAACTGGATCACATTGCGCCCGCCATGGGGCAAGGTGACCGGCAGTTCGATGTCGCGGCCAATGGGGATTTCAAAGCGTTGCGGCGGTTCTCCGTCGACGGAAATGTCCAACGGCGCCGATGTCGCGCCCTCAGGCGCTGCGCCGCTGTCCTCAACCCGCAAGGTTAACGTGACAGGTTCACCGATGATGGCAAACGCCGGGGCGTTGCGCACGATCAGGCGGCGGTCCCAATCGGTATCGCGTCCGGTCAGCAACAGATGCATCGGCGCAGGCAGATCCGGCGTGTTTTCAACATCATGCACCTGGCCATCGCTGATCGCGATGATGCCGGCGATGCGGGCGCGGGGTTCTTCGGCAAGGGTTTCGATAAGGGCCGCCATCAGTTCGGTGCCCCCGTCGCCGTCGCCATCCGGCGAGGTCACATGACGCACCTCGGTGTTGGCGCGTTTGTTCAGCGCATCGGTTAAGGCAACCACCGCCTGCGCGGTCTGGTTGGGACGATCCGCCAGCGATTGGCTGGCGCTGGCATCGTCAAGAACGATCACAATGTCGGTCAAAGGCGTGCGGTCCTCAACCTGGTAAACCGGGCCTGCCAAAGCGCCGAGCAATACAATCGCCGCCAATCCGCGCAACGCCCAGCCCGACAGGCCACGCCACAGCGCCAACAAAACGCCGGCCAATGCCACAACGCCTAATGCGGCCAGAAACGGCCACGCGATCAGAGGATCAAAGAGTACAGAACCGGTCATTGGCCCAACCTATCAAGCAGGGCAGGCACATGCACCTGATCCGATTTATAGTTTCCGGTCAGCACATGCATGACCAGATTTACGCCAAACCGGAACGCCAATTCGCGCTGCCGTTCACCGGCAAACCCATGCCCGACCGGCAACAATGGCCGCCCATTACTATCCGTGGCCCATGCCCCAGCCCAGTCGTTGCCGCCAATCACCACCGGCGTCACGCCATCGTTGAGATTGCGAAATGGCATGCCTTCGGTCTGTTCGGCGTCAGGTGGTGAGGCCTCGACCCAGATATCCGGGCTATTGTGACGACCGGGGTAATCCTGCAGCAGATAGAATGTGCGGGTTAAAACGTGGTCTTTGGGTAGCGGTTCAAGCGGCGGAATATCCAGCGGTTCCGCCAGTTTTTGCAGCTTGCGACCATTCGGGCTCGAGGCGCCGAAATGGGAAATATCAGCGTCTCGGGTGTCAAACAGGATCAAGCCGCCGGATCGCAGATAGGTGTTCAGCCTGGCATAGGCCTCGTCTGATGGCATCGGTTGTTCGGGCGTGATCGGCCAATAGAGCAGCGGAAAAAACGACAACTCATCGCGCTCCAGATCAATGCCAACGGGTAGCGAGGGTTCGATCGACGAGCGCATAAACAACACATCCGACAGCCCCTGAAGCCCGGCCTGAGCAATATCGTCCAGTTCGGTGTTGCCGGTCAGAACATGGGCCAAGACAAGCTCACCTGTCGCTGCCAATGCAAAGCTGTCATCGGTTTCGGGCTGCTGGGCAAACGCGGTGCCGGGGTCGGTTGCGCCCAATATTATCGCCAGCATCATCGCCGTGGTGCGAGCCAATCCAAGGCGACCAGACAGGGCAAGCGAGGCGATCACATCCAGCACCAAAAGCACGATGGCGAAGCTGAGTAATATGCCGGCCAAGGGCAATTCTTTTGCAACCGACAATCCGCGCACCGGGATGTCATGGGGCCAAACAACCGGCGTCAGAATCGCGCCAGCTGTCAACACATTACGCGCCAGCCTGCGATCACCGCTTTCGTACAATCCCGGGCGCAATTCGGGGCCGGGGGGCGAATCTATCAGCGCCGGGCCATCAACACCGGGCAGATTTCCGGCATCTGACAGGCGACCAAAGCCATCCATCACCTGAATCGGCGTCCATATGGTGCCGTCCAGATCGGCGGCAATTGGCGTTTTGGCGGAGAAAGACACCGCCAACCGTTCGAGCATTTCGACGAACAGGCCTGACAACGGCAGGCTCGACCATTCGGCGTTGGCGGTGACGTGGAACAAAACCACCTGCCCTTGGCCCATGATTTTGCGGGTGACCAACGGTGTGCCGTCGTTCAGCGAGGCAATCACCCGGTCGGCCAATGTCGGATCCGGTTGCGCCATGACCTGCGCCGTTACCGAAACATCGTCGGGGATGGTCAGGCCGAAAAATGGTGACTCTTTGGGGAAAGGAGCCAGTGCTTTGAGCTCTCCCCAACTCATCGCGCCACCCAGATTGCGGCCACCGGCGCGCAGCCGCACGGGCATCAGCGCATGTTCCTCGGACCGGCTTATATCTGAGGCGGCCAGACGTGGCCCGGCGAAGCGGAGCAACATGCCGCCGCCTTCGATCCAGTCGGTCAGCGCGGCCTCTTCTGCGTCCGTAATTGTGGCAACATCGGCGAGCACGATCACATCCGGATTGGCGGGCAGGACATCAAGCAAGGCACCGTTTAGCAGCTCGGCGGTCGGCACAAGTGCCTGATTGAGGTAGTGTAAAGGCGACAACAATTGCAGCCCTTCGCGATCTTCGCGCCCGGCGATCAGCGCGATTTCACGCCGCCGCAGGCCATCATCGGTTAGGGTCAGCGCCCCGGCAGAATGCTGGCCTTGTATTTCAAACCGGCTGATGCGGGCGCGCAGTTCTGAGGGCAACGTCAGGCCAACGGTGGCCGTCGTCTCGCCGGGTTTAAACCGCGCAGGAACCGAGGCCAGTACGCGGGCAGTTCCCGCAGGATCGCGGCCTTGCGCCAATAGTACTACGTCGCGCGCGGTACCGGGCAGGGATCGGACGGCGGTCAGTTGGATGGTGCCATCCTCAAACTCTGGCGGGGCGATGCCCAGAACTTCGCGGGCCATCTGGTACACTTGTACCGCACCGCGATCTGACAGGGCTCTAAGAAAATCGGTTTGCCCCGGATAAGCCAAGGCATCACTGAACCAAAAAGTGTCAAAACCACCCTTAACAGCGGCAAGCCCGGCAATTGCGGCGGTGATCTGCGGTGCGGTGGGCTGCCAGGCCGTCGGCTCAAATCCGATCAAGCGGCTGCGCAGGACATCGGCGGATTGGAACACCGGCGTTTCGGGGGTGGATAGGCGCAGGATGGCGACGGGACGGTTTGCGCGCCCGGCCTCGGCCAATTGCGTTGACATAAGGTCGATTTTTGCGGGCCAGCCTGTGGCCCCGGCCCAGCTCGCGTCTAGCACGATCAACAACGGGCCACTGCCAGATCTTCCCTGTGTTGGGTTCAGGACAGGCCCGGCCAGACCAACAATGGCGGCGGCAATGGCCAACATTCGCAGCAGCAACAGCCACCAGGGCGTTCGATCAGATACGCTCTCATCGTCCTTAAGGCCCAGCAGCAGTGCAACACCGGGAAACCGTCGTCGGGTCGGCGCAGGCGGCACGGCGCGCAGAATAATCCATAGAATCGGCAGGGCGATCAGGCCCAACAACAACCAAGGCGAGGCAAACCCAATACCAGCCAAAAGCGTCATCGCGCCCCCCCATCCAGCGCCCGATACAACCACAACAACGCCGATTGGGCGCTGTCACCGGTGTGGTGCAGGCCCAGATGCCAGCCGGTTGTGCGGCACAGGGTGCTTAGTTCGTCCTTGCGGGTGGCAAGGCGGTCAAGATAGCGGCTGCGCAGATCGCCGGCCTTTAGGGTTTCGTGACTTAGGCTGCCGCCAATGCTCTCAAATATGGTGCGGCCCTGAAACGGGAATAGCTCTTCGCTGGGATCCAGCACTTGCAATACAACACCGTGCACACCGCGATCGGCGGCTTTGCTTAGGGCAAGGGTGACCTCTGTCATATCGCCAAGGAAATCCGAAATAAACACAGCGCGGGCATGGGGGATCATCGCCCGGTGTTCGGGGCTGGCGTAATCTTCGGGCGCGTCGATGGCAAAACTATCGGCGAGGCGGATCACCTGTGTTTTGCCGCGTCGTGGTGGCAGAGTCGGGCCGGTCAAGCCAACGCGTTCGCCGCCGCGCAACAGCAAGATGGCGGTGGATAGCGCAAGCAGGCGGGCGCGGTCGATTTTCGCGGGTAGGTTTTTGTCCGAGGCAAAGCGCATTGAGGCCCCTTGATCGACCCACATCATCACCGACTGCGCGATCTGCCATTCGCGTTCGCGGACAAATTGTTGATCGCCCCGGGCAGAGCGGCGGTGGTCGATCATGCGTTTGCTGTCGCCCACTTGTACCGGGCGGTATTGCCAAAAATCATCGCCCAACCCGGCACGTCGACGACCGTGATCGCCGAGCATGACCGTCCCGGCCAAATGCTCTGCTCGCGCCAAAAGCGGCGGCAGGCGGCTGGCTTCGGCCTCGGATCGTTCGCGCAGGGTTGGGTTTGAATTCACGCGGCGGCCTCGGTCCGGGTTAGGGCGACGGCGGTGGTTTCAATGAGGTCAGGCAGGCTGTCGCCACGGGCACGGGCGGCAAAGTTCAGCGCCATGCGGTGGCTGAGAACCGGGCGGGCCATGTTGATGACGTCTTCGGCGTTGGGCGCAAGGCGACCCTGCAACAACGCACGCGCGCGCACCGTCAGCATCAGCGCCTGGGCGGCGCGGGGGCCGGGGCCCCAGGATACCGTGGATTTCACCAGGTTCGAGGCCTCGGGTTCTTCGGGGCGAAAGGCGCGCACAAGATCAAGGATCATATCAACCACCGATTCACCCACCGGCATCCGGCGCAGCAGGGTTTGCGCGGCGAGGAGTTCGTCGCGGCTAAAGACCTGCGTTGACACGTCTTCGGTCACGCCGGTGGTGGCGAGCAGGATATCGCGTTCAGTGGCGCGGTCGGGGTACAAAACATCGACCTGCACGAGAAAGCGATCAAGCTGGGCCTCGGGCAGCGGATAGGTGCCTTCTTGTTCAATTGGGTTTTGCGTGGCCAAAACGTGGAACGGCGCGTCAAGCGGGCGGTCTTCGCCGGCAACGGTAACCATGCGTTCCTGCATTGCCTGCAACAGGGCCGACTGGGTCCGTGGGCTGGCGCGGTTGATTTCATCCGCCATCAGCAATTGGCAAAAGATCGGTCCCTGCACAAAGCGGAAACTGCGGCGCCCATCGGCAGCAGTGTCCAGCACCTCGGAACCGAGGATATCGGCGGGCATTAGGTCGGGGGTGAACTGGATGCGGTTGCCGTCCAGCCCCATCACCGTGGACAAGGTTTCGATCAGCCGGGTCTTGCCCAGACCGGGTAATCCGATCAGCAACGCATGACCGCCACACAACAATGCCGTTAGGGTCAGGTCGACAACCCGTTCCTGCCCAATGAAGCGACGGGTGATCGAGGCCTTGGCTGCGGTCAGTTTTTGTTCCAGTGCTTCGATTTCGGCAACCAGATCGGCAGGATCGGACATGACTTTCCTTTCATGGAGCGTGTATGGTTTAATGGTAAGTGTATCGTGCCCAGAGGGAATGGAAAAAGCAATGAGTGGACAAAATACTGTTACCCCATCAGTTGAGGGCATCGCGGCCACAGTTCGGGCCACCAAATCACGCGGTTTGCCGCCGGTTCATCTGTGGAATCCAGAGTATTGCGGCGAATTGGATATTCGAATCGCCCGCGATGGAACCTGGTTTTATCTGGGAACGCCAATTGGGCGACCTGAGTTGGTGAAATTATTCGCGTCAATTTTGAAAAAAGAGGATGGGCGGTATTATCTGGTGACTCCGGTTGAAAAGGTCGGAATCACGGTCGATGACGCGCCGTTTGTGGCGGTGGATTTTGAAGTGCGCGGAGAGGGGCGCGATCAGGTTTTGCGGTTTGAAACGCAAGTTGGCGATTTCGCGGACGCGGGGGCGGACCGCCCGATTCGGGTTGTAAGGGAGGCCGAGACCGGAGAGCCGGCACCCTATGTGTTGATCCGTGCGGATCTTGAGGCGCTGATTGATCGCAAGAGCTTTTATCGTTTGGTGGATTTAGGGGTGCATCACGAGGACTGGTTTGGGCTTTGGTCGGCGGGGGCGTTTTTTGGTGTGATTCCGTCAGCTGAGTTGGACGGTTTGTAGTGCCGTTTGATTCAATTTCGAGGTGCCTCCGGCGGGGATATTTTTGGAAATTGGAAATCGAAGGTGGGTTTGCCATCTGCCAAGGCTTGGGACAATTTGACCTGTTTTTAATGAGAGTTGTAGATGCCTGAATTTGCTGTCAATCTGACGTTACTATTTGCAGAATTTCCCTATTTGGAGCGATTTAAGGCTGCGGCCGAGGCCGGGTTTCAGGCGGTGGAAATCTTGTTTCCTTACGATGTGCCGGCCTGTGATACGCAACAGGCCCTGGAGGCCAACGGTTTGGAGTTGGTTCTGATCAACGCGCCACCGTTGGGGGACGATGATGCGTCACGGGGATTTGCGGCAATCCCCGGAGGTGAGGCGCGATTTGAGGCGGCCATGTTGAAGGTGTTAGGTTTTGCGACTGTGTTAAAGCCGACATTCATTCACATAATGGCAGGATACACCAAGGAGGCGGCCGCCGAGGCGACGTTTGTGCACAATTTACAATGGGTTGCCGATTTGGCCCCGCAACAGAAATTTACCATTGAGCCGCTAAATCAGGGTGATCAGCCGGGGTATTTCCTAGATGACTACAATTTGGCTGCCAGGGTGCTTGGCCGTGTAAACCGGGCCAATGTTGGCCTGCAATACGACAGCTATCATGCGCAGGTCATTCATGGCGATGCCTTGCGGGTTTGGCAGGATTTCAAAGACCTGTCGGTGCATGTTCAGGTCGGTGCGGCGCCGGGACGCTGCGAACCAGCGCCGGGGCCAATTGAATTTGCGCGGCTGTTTAGCGACATAGATGCAGGCGGTTATGTCGGTTGGGTCAGTGCTGAATACCATCCGACCACAGCCCGAACCGTGGATAGCCTAGGCTGGATGGCCTGACCCAAAGGATTTTGAACTATGATACCAGCCCGTTTTGCACCCATTCTGTCGGGTATCGTGTCGGGTATCGCAACGATATAAGCGATTGGGCTGAGCGGCATGTTTTGGATCGTGGATGAACGCGTGGAGTTTTGCTGGCCCGTTGCGTTCTGTGTGGTGTTGGTGGTGGCCCCGTTTGCCCGGCGCATCGTGGCGTGGTTGGTTAAGGGCTGATGTCAGGGATCTAGCCAGCCGACGGTTTCAGCAGCTGCCGACAGTGCCTTGGCCTCGCTGTCAAAAAATATGTGACCGTGGTGCCCGATACTGAACCAACCCCGGCCATCTTCGACATCGCGGCGGAATTCATCAAATCCAAAGCTGCCGTCGGGGCGTTGAAATATGTCAACGCTGACCGTTTCTCCATCCAGATTGATCGAGCGTAAGACATTGTTCGTGTGAGCCATTTGTCTAGGATGGCTGCTTTCGTTTCAAAAACGGACAGGCATCAAGTAAGGCATAGCTGTCAAAGTTTATCTTGCGGCCGTCAAAGGTGAAATTTTCCTCTAGAACCTCAACGGTAATGTCATTTACGGCAATATCGAACTCGGTTGCATGACGCACTTTGTCTACGGACAGGAAATAATCATAGAATTTGAACTCAAACCCGGCTGGTGATTTTGAGCTAAGCCAAGCATTTGGTATGCCATAAGCATCGGCTATAATCAGCCCATGAAGCGACGACGTGATGATGTATTTGCACGATAACATCTGATCAAGCACGCCTTCGACGTCGCTGGTGCCCAGATCAATCAGTTTCACCCCAGGTCCAACTGATTTCCCTAACCATTCTGTGTCGGACCAGCGCAGCACCAGGCCGATTTCATATTTCTTTTCAATCGCTGGGGAATACACCAGCGGGGTTAGCAAGGCCGGGTCTCCGTAGACGCGGGGCAGGTTATTCCGCGGTCAATCAGGTGGGATCGAGTCAGCGGGCCCCGGACTGCGCAAAACGTGGCCTTTTCTTTGAAAGCGCGTGGTTTTTCGTTGCCAAACGATCCGGTGTCCCAAACAATTGTGTTGTCTTTTACCCGGTTCATAATTGAACCAACAGCGCTATATGAGGGGATTTTTCCTCGGTTTTGTTGGGTTTATTGGCCAGTGAATGAGAGGAACAGCCCCGGTTTCGGTCAGTAACAAATTGTCGTCATCGACTTCGAATTCGGCAAGAGGATTGTTGTGTATATGAGATAGCTTCATAAAATTCTCTAAGGTGACAAGCGTTACAATAGCAATACTTGTGGGTCCAAAAGTGTCAACGACGTTGCCGGTTTGCCAAGATCAATTGACTAGTGGGCCTCGGCCCAATTCGCCCCTTGCCCGGCCTCAACGGTCAGTTTCACGTCCAGACGAACCACCGGATCTGATGCATTTTCCATGATGTCGCGGGCAATTGCGATGGTTTTATCCACCGAATCTTTGGCAACTTCAAACAGCAATTCATCATGCACCTGCAACAACATCCGCGCGGGCAGATCGGCGATTGCGTCGGGCATCCGGATCATGGCGCGCCGGATGACGTCGGCGGCGGTGCCCTGAATCGGTGCGTTGATCGCGGCGCGATTGGCAAAGCCGGAACGCGGGCCTTTGGCGTTGATTTCGGGGGTATGAATCTTGCGACCAAACAGCGTTTGCACATAACCATGTTCGCGCGCGAACGCTTTGGTGTCGTCCATATAGGTGCGGATGCCCGGGAAACGTTCAAAGTAACGGTCGATAAAGCTCTGCGCCTCGGACCGTGGAATGCGCAGATTGCGCGCCAGACCAAAGCTGGAAATGCCATAGATCACGCCGAAATTGATCGCCTTGGCCTGTCGGCGCACCTCTGGCGTCATCTCGTCCATTGGTACGTTGAACATCTCGCTTGCGGTCATGGCGTGGATGTCCAAACCATCGGCAAACGCCTGTTTCAGCGCCGGGATGTCGGCGATATGGGCCAGAATACGCAGCTCGATCTGGGAATAGTCCAGCGATAGCAGTATATTGCCGGGTTCCGCGACAAAGGCCTCGCGGATACGGCGGCCCTCTTCTGTGCGGATCGGGATGTTTTGCAGGTTTGGATCGGTCGAGGCAAGCCGCCCGGTGCTGGCTCCGGCGATGGAATATGACGTGTGCACGCGCCCGGTATCGGGATTGATATGCTCCTGCAGCGCGTCTGTGTAGGTCGATTTTAGCTTGGACAACTGGCGCCAATCCAGCACCAGACCCGGCAATTCATGCAGCGTTGCAAGGTCCTCAAGAATATCGGCACCGGTGGCCCAGGCGCCGTTTTTGCCGCGCTTGCCACCCTCAATGCCCATTTCATCAAACAGGATTTCGCCCAGTTGTTTCGGACTGCCAACATTGAATGACCGTCCGGCAACTTTGTGGATTTCATCCTCAAGGCCGGCCATCTTTTGCGCAAATGTATTGGACATGCGCGACAGGGTATCGCGGTCAACCTTGATGCCGTGCATCTCCATTTCTGCGAGCACCGGAATCAGCGGCCGTTCCATTGTTTCATAGACGGTTGTGACCTGAGCTTGATGGAGTTGCGGCTTAAACAGCTGCCACAGGCGCAGGGTGACATCGGCGTCCTCGGCGGCATAGGGCACCGCGTCGTCAATCGGAACACGGTCAAAGGTGATGGCGGATTTGCCGGCACCCAACAGCGGTTTGATCGGGATCGGTGTGTGGTCCAGATAGCGTTCCGATAACGTATCCATACCGTGATTATGCATGCCTGCGTGCATGGCGTAGGACATCAGCATAGTATCGTCGATCGGAGCAATCACCACGCCGTAACGGGCGAATATCTTAGAGTCGTATTTCATGTTCTGGCCGATTTTGATGATCGCCGGATCCTCAAGCACTGGTTTCAGCAGCGCCAGTGCCAACTCCAGCGAAATCTGCCCTTCGGCCAGTTCAGCGGCGCCAAACAAGTCATCATTGGCCTGTGTTTTATGGATCAGCGGGATATAGCAGGCGATCCTGGGCTCGACACATAGCGATATGCCAACCAGATCGACGATCATGTCGTTCAGGCCGGTGGTCTCGGTATCCACCGCCACCCAGCCGCGTTCTTTGATCTGCTTGATCCAACCAAGCAGGGCGGCCTCGTCGCGCACACATTCGTATTTTGACGTATCAAACGGCACAGCCTGAACCGCAGTATCTGCCTGCGCCGGGGCATCGGCAATGACCGGTTCTTCTACCCCCAACTGGGCAGCAATACGTTTGGTCAGCGTGCGAAACTCCATTTCCGCAAGGAATGACAACAGCGCTTCCGGTTCCGGGTCGCGCACCTCAAGATCGTCCAGCGTAAAGGTGATCGGCGTGTTCGCGTCCAGTGTCACCAATTGCCGCGACAGGAGGATTTGATCGACATTGTCGAGCAGGGTTTGACGGCGTTTGGGTTGCTTGATCTCGCTTGCGCGTTCCAGCAGCGTATCCAGATCGCCATATTCGTTGATTAGCAAAGCCGCCGTTTTGATGCCGATGCCCGGCGCACCGGGCACATTATCAACGCTATCCCCGGCCAGCGCCTGCACATCAATCACCCGGTCCGGTTTGACGCCGAACTTTTCAATCACCCCGTCCACGTCAATGCGACGGTTCTTCATCGCGTCGAGCATTTCAACGCCACCGCCGACCAGTTGCATCATGTCTTTGTCCGAACTGATGATCGTCACCCGGCCGCCAGCCTCGCGCGCCTGCACCGAAAGGGTGGCAATGATGTCGTCTGCCTCATAGCCTTCCAGCTCTTCGCAGGCGATGTTAAAGGCCTTTGTCGCCGCGCGGGTCAGCGGCATTTGCGGGCGTAAATCTTCGGGCATGGCGTCGCGATTGGCTTTGTACTGGTCATAAAGATCGTTGCGAAACGTGTGACTGCCCTTGTCGAAAATCACCGCCGCATGGGTCGGTGCATCCGGCCCGTGATTGCCTTCGATATAACGAAACAGCATGTTGCAGAACCCGGCCACCGCGCCGATCGGCAAACCATCCGATTTCCGAGTCAAAGGTGGCAGCGCGTGATAGGCGCGGAAAATAAAGGCCGAACCATCAATCAGATGCAGATGGCACCCTTTTCCAAAATTCTGCGACATGATGACGGTCCTCTAAGGTTCGGGAATCTAATGTATGGGCCTCTGATGTTCAGACACCATTCTGCCATGCCCAAGGCATCACCGCCAGATAGGTTGTGTAGCAAGCCCTGGCTTCTTCTCGTCACAACTACCTGAATCTAGCTTTTGCCAGCGACGCAGCGCATCAATTTTCTCGACAAACTGCGGCCGCAAATCAGCAATGGATCAGCCGACAGCCCCGGCTGAATCCTTGTGCACGAACTTGCAGTCGCAATACGGACACTCGACCCAGCCATGCTCATTCGGCATTTGCAGCCAGACCCGTGGATGCCCCAAAGCGCCTTCGCCACCATCACAAGAAACCCGATATGTGTCGACAATTTTGGTTTCTGGGGCTTGGGTGCTCATCGTTTTGGCTTCCTTGTCGCTTGTCGCCCCGTGGGGCATGGATTACCTGCATGTATGAGCCAAGGCAAAACCGGGGGCAAGGGTGCAATGAAACAGGACGCGATCGAGTTGAAAGGTCTGACCAAGACCTATCGTGGCAGCCGTAACCAACCCGAGGTTCATGCGCTCAAAGGCATCGACCTGACCATCCCTCGCGGATCGGTCTTTGGTCTGTTGGGGCCAAATGGTGCCGGCAAATCGACGCTGATCAACATTCTGGCCGGATTGGTGATTAAATCTGCCGGACAGGTGAAGATATGGGGGTTTGATCAGGACCGAAATCCGCGCCAGTCGCGCGCCGCCATTGGCGTCATGCCACAAGAACTGAACCTTGATCCGTTTTTTACCCCGCGGGCCGCTCTTGAGGTGCAGGCGGGGTTATACGGAGTGCCGAAATCACAGCGTTATAGCGACGAGATTCTGACGATGATCGGGCTGACGGACAAAGCCAACGCCTATGCACGGTCGCTGTCTGGTGGCATGCGGCGGCGTTTGTTGCTGGGCAAGGCGCTGGTGCATCGACCGCATGTTCTGGTGTTGGATGAACCCACTGCCGGGGTTGATATTGAGCTGCGTCAGATGCTGTGGGCCAACGTTCGCAAGCTAAACGAGCAGGGCACAACGATCATCCTGACCACACATTACCTGGAAGAGGCCGAAGAGATGTGCGACGAAATCGCCATCATCAATCGCGGCGAAGTGGTGGCGCGCGATAGCACCTCTAACCTGTTGGGCCGACTGGATGCGCGCACAATGGTCATCCACCCAGAAGCTCCGGTTTCGGTGTTGCCGTCTGCACCCGGCATCACCGCCAGCCATCGCGATGACGGCGCTGTTGTGCTGAGCTATCACAGTCAGCAAACCAGCGCCGATCAGGTGCTTGAATCCGTGCGTGTCGCCGGGATTACCATACGGGACGTGAAAACCGAAGAGGCTGACCTCGAGGACGTGTTTTTGGCGCTGACTTCGTCGCTTTGAGGGTCATGTAGTCCTGGCGCGCGCCTGCATTGGGAAATTGAGAACCCCGATCGTCGCGATGAGGAACGATATGCCTGATGCAACCGTGCGGGCTTGGTTCCAAAACTGCCATTTTGGTGAGTAATCCTGCCAAACCTGGCGGGCGGCTTCTATGTCTTGTGGCGCTTGAATCGTTGCCAGCGCTTCGTTCATGGGAACGTTCACTAACATCGTCAGAACAAGACCAAAGCAGAAATAGACTGCCCCGCTTAGGGCGAACAGCGCCGCGCATCTTTGAGCGTGTTGAACCCAAAGCAGCAGAGCTGTGATCGCAAGGACCACTGGGGTTCCAAAGAAAGCCGGGGCAAAAACTCCGTTTCGAACAGAGGCATTCATTGCCTGCATCGCCTGAATTGCGATGCGCGGATCCGCCGTGTCCTGCCCCCACATGGTTGAGCATACCCAAGCATAGAAAAAGCCAAAAATTGCAGCACTCAGCAGCATGGAGGACAGAACCAGTATCAAAGTTGTTGTGCGCATTATAAATGCCTCCGTTACCCGTACACACTGTTACGTATTTACGGAATCAGTAACGAAGTGTACGGGTGATGGCAAAGGATATTTGGATATTAAGATGCGCGATGATAAAAGAAAAATCAGGCATGATGAGATCACGCAAGCAGCCTATGGCCTACTGGCAACCAAAGGCTATGACGGTACATCGATGCTTAGCATTGCCAAAACGGCGAAAGCATCGAACGAAACATTGTATCGCTGGTATGGGGACAAACGCGGGCTTTTTGTTGCGATGGTGCGCGACAATGCCGCAAACGTTAAGATCATTTTGGAAGAGGCTGTTGCAGAGCAAATTGATCCCATCGAAACGCTTAGAAATATTTCGCCGGTATTGTTGACAATGTTGCTGGGGGAAAAGGCGATTTTGCTGAACCGGGCGGCGACGGCTGATCCGACAGGGGGGCTTGGGGCGGCGATCTCTGAAGGCGGGCGCAATGTTATCCAACCGCTTCTGGCGAAACTGATTGAAGAAATCGGCGCGCAACACGGTGTCGACGCACAGATGTTAAGCGATTGTTATATTGGCCTTTTGATTGGTGACCTTCAAATTAAACGGGCGATAGGCGTGTTGCCAGTTCCGGACAAATCACAGATTGAAGATCGAAGCCAGATGGCGTTTGCTGTATTTCTGAAGCTGATACAAAGGGATTGAAGGGCCGAATTTTACTTTGTCCGAACCTAATATTCGTCTTCGCGATCAATCCGCGCCAGATAGCAGTTATTGCGCGAAGATCGGACGTGGATGTAGGCGACATTCGGGTCGTGAAATATTGTTTCAGCCTGAGCGGTCAACCTATCCGCCGGAATCACAATCCCGGTGCCATATACAATTCTGTCCGTCGCAAAATAGCCTTTGATCAGATAGTCGGGCGAGGTCGTTAGGACCGGAGGAGGCGTACCTGTGTCCTCATGCCGCTCACATAGATCCTCGCACAGAAATATCGGACCGGTTTCGGCATAGGGGTGCAAATCCGGAAACGGTCGATGGGCAAAGATCAACATCCCGGCACCTTGGGGGATGTGTTGCAGGCAATGTCTGCACGGGACGGCGCCTCCATCGGACACCGCGCGTTCTGGGGTATTTGCATAGGAATCGGGCGCGCCGGATTGCAAGGCGCGGGTCGTGTCGGTGGGGAGGGCGGAAAAGCGGATCATTTTGGGGCTCCTGTTTTGGCTCTTATGCTTTGGAAACCGGGGGATTGGCGATCCGGTTCATGCGCATTGCCGCGCCTCACTGTTGGATTTTAGGTATTTTTGACGAGAAGAACCGGGGCGGGTGCGCAAGTGTGGAAAAGCTGTTCACCCCGGGGGCAGCAGCAGGTAGAAGGCAGTGAACGTTTTTTACCGGAGCCGGATGATGACTGTGCCCAAGCCTGTAGTGTTGTGTATTTTGGATGGTTGGGGGCTGTCGGACGAAACCGTGGCCAACGCGCCGTATCTTGCGAATACGCCAACTTTTGATGCTCTCATGCAGGGGGCACATGCGCAGTTGATTACCCATGGCCCGGATGTGGGATTGCCCGGCGGGCAGATGGGCAATTCTGAGGTTGGCCATACCAATATCGGCGCGGGCCGGGTGGTGGCGATGGATTTGGGACAGATTGATCTGGCGATTGAGGATGGCAGTTTTGCGCGCAACGTGGCGCTGTTGGATTTTATCGCCACGTTGCAGGCGAGTGGCGGGACTGCGCATTTGATGGGTGTGGTGTCGGATGGCGGTGTGCATGGGCATTTGCGCCATATCATTGCGGCCGCGGATGTGATTGCGGAGTCTGGTGTGCCAGTTGTATTGCATGCGATAACCGATGGGCGGGATGTGGCGCCGTCTTCGGCGTTGGGGTATTTTGATCAGCTGCCTGAAAGCCTGTCGATTGCCACCGTCATCGGGCGCTATTTTGCCATGGACCGCGACAACCGCTGGGATCGGGTTGCCACGGCCTACGGCGCGATGATCCGGGGTAAAGGCGCGTGTGCGACCACGGCCAAAGACGCGGTGAACACGGCCTACGCCGATGGGGTAACGGATGAATTTGTGCCAGCGACGGTCATTGGTGACTTTGCCGGTGTTCAGGATAGTGACGGGCTGTTTTGCCTGAATTTTCGGGCCGATCGGGCACGCGAGATTTTGGCGGCCATCGGGCAGTCAGGGTTTGATGCGTTTGAAACCGGGCCGCGCCCAAAGCTTGCCGCGTTGCTGGGCATGGTGGATTATTCCGAAGCACACAGCAAATACATGACAGCGGCCTATCCCAAGGCCAAGATTGCCAACACGCTGGGCGCGTGGGTCGCGGCACAGGGGTTGCGCCAATTTCGGTTGGCGGAGACCGAAAAATACCCGCATGTGACGTTTTTCCTGAATGGCGGCAAAGAAACACCCGAGGTTGGCGAAGACCGTTATATGGCGAAATCGCCGAATGTGGCGACCTATGATTTGCAGCCAGAGATGTCGGCTGGCGAGGTGACGGATGCCTTTGTTGGAGCAATCCACGATGGCTATGACCTGATTGTCACCAATTATGCAAACCCCGATATGGTTGGCCATACTGGTGATTTACAGGCCGCAATCCGGGCCTGCGAAGCCGTCGACAAAGGTCTGGCGCGGGTTCTTGGTGTGCTAAGAATGGTAGGTGGCGCGATGATCGTCACGGCGGATCATGGCAATTGCGAAATGATGATCAACCCGGAAACTGGCGGGCCACATACGGCGCATACAACCAACCCGGTGCCGGTGATGCTGGTCGGCGGGCCAGAGGGGGCAAATTTGCGCGACGGGCGGTTGTCTGATCTGGCGCCAACCCTGCTCGACCTGATGGGATTACCCAAACCACCCGAGATGACCGGCAAGAGCCTGATCGTATGATCCTGCGGTCTGCCCTGTTGATGGTGCTGCTCTGGACCGGGGGGGCGGTCAGTGCCCAAAACAAGACGGCCGATGCGGCCCTTGCGGCCGCCGCGCAGTTGGATGCGGCGACTGTGGCGCTTGAGGCGGCCAAAGGTCCCCGCGACCGGGTCAGGGCGTTGACAGAAATCGTGCGGTCCTATGAGTCGGGACTAGAGGCGATGCGCGAGGGTCTGCGCCGTGCCGCAACCCGAGAGGCCCAGGTGAGCCGTCACTTGCAGGCGCGCCAGGACGAAATTGCCAACCTGTTGGGCATTCTGCAGACCATCGAAACCGCGCCTCCTCAGGTGTTGTTGTTGCATCCGTCGGGGCCAATCGGCAGTGCCCGGTCTGGCATGATGCTGGCCGAGATCACGCCAGCGTTGCATGCAAAGGCACAAAGCCTGCGCAATGATCTGCAAGAGGTGCAAACCCTGCGTCTGTTGCAAGAGAACGCGGCTGATACCTTGGAAAACGGGCTGGCCGGGGCGCAGACCGCCCGGGCCGAGCTGAGCCAGGCAGTTGCGGATCGCACGGACCTGCCGCAGCGCTTTGTTGAGGATCCGGTGAGCATAGCCATTCTGATATCGTCCATCGAAACGCTTGATGGGTTTGCCACCGGGCTTTCTGAGGTTGCGAATGTGGATATCCCTGCGGCGCAGGTGGATATTTCCGGTCTCAAAGGGTTGGTGCGTTTGCCGGTGCGCGGGTTGATCCTGCACCATGCTGGTGAGGCCGATGCCGCCGGGATTACACGTGATGGCATCATCATTGCCACGCGGCCCCGGGCGCTGGTGACGGCGCCAACCGCGTCGACAATCCGCTATCGTGGTCCATTGCTTGATCTTGGGAATGTGATGATCCTTGAACCCAAACCGGGCATCTTATTTGTGCTCTCTGGGCTACAAGATGTATTTGGTGAGGCCGGTCAGGTGATCCCTGCGGGGGCCCCAATTGGATTAATGGGCGGGAGTGCGCCCGAAAGTGGTGCTATTCTATCAATTAGCGGTGATGGCACTGGTGGCGGGCGCTCAGAATCGCTCTATATAGAAGTTAGAGAGGGTGGCAGCCCTGTGGACCCCGAAACGTGGTTCCAAACCGACAAGGATGGACAATAAAGCATGAAGAAGTTTGTGATGGCCGCGTTGGGCGGTACTGTGGCGGGCATTCTTGCCACGACGCAGATTGCAGGGCCGCTGTTGGCGCAAGAGGGCGCCAAGACGTCCAGTGTCTATGAGCAGTTGGATCTGTTTGGCGACATATTTGAACGTATTCGCGCGCAATATGTCGAAGAGGTTGATGAATCCGAACTCATCGAGGCGGCGATAGATGGAATGCTGACCTCGCTTGATCCGCATTCCAGCTATCTTTCGCCGAAAGATGCGGTTGCCATGCGGGTGCAGACCCGGGGCGAATTTGGCGGTCTTGGCATTGAGGTCACGCAAGAAGATGGCTTTGTCAAAGTGGTGTCGCCGATGGATGGCACCCCTGCGGATGAAGCCGGGATCGAGGCCGGTGATTTCATCACTCAGGTGGATGGCGAAAGCATTCTGGGCCTGACGCTGAACAAAGCGGTCGATCTGATGCGCGGCCCGGTTGGGTCTGAAATCATCGTCACCATCGTGCGCGAAGGTGAACCCGAACCGTTTGACGTATCTATTATTCGCGATACCATCAAATTGACTGCCGTTCGGTCGCGGACCGAAGGCAAATCTATCGTTCTGCGGATCACCACGTTCAATGACCAGACCACACCCAACCTTGTGTCCGGGTTCAATGAACAGGTCGAGGCCGCAGGTGGTATCGACAATATCAACGGTATTATTCTGGACCTACGCAACAATCCCGGTGGTCTGTTGACGCAAGCGATCAGTGTTTCTGACGCGTTCCTTGAAGAAGGTGAAATCGTCAGCACCCGTGGCCGCAACCCCGAAGATGGGGATCGGTTTAACGCTACACCGGGTGATTTGGCCGAGGGCAAACCGGTTGTTGTCCTGATCAACGGTGGCTCTGCTTCGGCATCCGAAATCGTTGCCGGTGCTTTGCAGGATCATCGCCGGGCGATCATCGTTGGCACCAAAAGCTTTGGCAAAGGCTCGGTTCAGACGGTGATGCCACTGCGCAGTGAAGGGGCCATGCGCCTGACCACTGCACGGTATTACACGCCATCAGGCCGGTCTATTCAGGCGCTGGGCGTGTCCCCGGACATTCTTGTGGAGCAGCCGCGTCGTAGCCCTGATGACGAAGAAGAAGAGGCTACACCCAACCGCTTCCGCTCTGAGGCAGACCTGCGCGGCAGCCTGAACAATGACAGCCTGACCGATGACGAGATCCTGCAAATCGAAGAGGACCGTGCCAAGGCACAGGCTGCGGCAGATCTGCGTGAAAATGATCATCAGCTGGCCTATGCGGTTGATCTATTGACCGGCGTGTCGGCTTTGTCCGTCAACAAATAAGCAAAGCGGTTTGAAGCTAACTGAATGGTCGTGCTTAACTGCGCGGCCATTTGTCGTTTTCAGGTCACGAATTTTACTCTTAATGTCGCTAATCGTGGTTGCATTGGGTGTTGTGCGCATGTTGTTCTCTGGCACCGTTAAAGGAGACATTGATCATGACTGCGCTGAACTATCGCCCTTGGGTGCCTGAGGCCTGTGAAACCCTGATTCAGTCCTACGCGGCGCAGACGGCGCAGGCGGACAGTCAGACCATTGCCCGCCGGATCGAAGCCTTGGCCGATGAAAACCGCGCCATCCACGAGCAGCAGTGTTTTAACCTGAACCCGGCCACCAATGTGATGAATCCTCGTGCCGAGGCGCTGTTATCCACCGGCATCGGCAGCCGCCCGTCACTGGGATATCCGGGCGACAAATACGAAATGGGGCTTGAGGCCATCGAAGAGATCGAGGTTATCTCAGCCGAACTCTGCGCCGAAGTGTTTGGGGCGAAATTCGCCGAAATCCGCGTCCCTTCCGGCGCCATTGGCAACCTGTATGCGTTTATGGCGACCTGCAAACCTGGCGATGCAATCATTGCGCCACCGGCGTCAATTGGCGGGCATGTGACACACCACGGGGATGGCTGCGCCGGGCTTTATGGGCTGGTGTCACATCCGGCTCCGGTGAACGCTGATGGATATACCGTTGATCTAGAGGCTTTGCGCGCACTGGCGCTAAAGGTGCGGCCTAAGCTGATCACCATTGGCGGCAGCCTGAATCTGTTCGCACATCCGGTCCGCGAAGTGCGCGAAATTGCCGATCTGGTCGGCGCCAAAGTGCTGTTTGATGCGGCGCACCAATGTGGCATTATCGCGGGCAAAGCGTGGCCCGACCCCTTGGCTGAGGGCGCGCATCTGATGACGATGAGCACGTACAAAAGCCTTGGTGGCCCGGCGGGCGGCTTGATCGTGACCAATGATGCCGATCTGGCACAACGACTGGACCAGATCGCGTTTCCGGGCATGACTGCGAATTTTGACGCGGCCAAATCCGCAGCCTTGGCGGTGACAATGCTGGATTGGCGCGACTACGGGCGCGACTATGCCGCGGTGATGATCACCACCGCTCAGGCGTTTGCGGCGGCGTTGGATGGCGCAGGTGTGCCGGTGTTTGCACAAACGCAGGGCTTCACCAGGTCACATCAGTTCGCGGTCAAAGCTGCGGCTTATGGCGGCGGACAATCGGCGTCCAAGAAACTCCGCAAGGCGGGGTTTCTGGCGTGTGGCATTGGATTGCCAATCGACGCGGTCGAGGGCGATATGAACGGATTGCGGATTGGCACACCGGAATTGGTGCGGTGGGGCGTGACGCCGGACAATGTGGGTGAAATCGCGGCGCTGGTTGTGCGTGGGCTAAACAGTAATGCGCCTGAGGATTTGGCTGGCGAAGTCGCAAACCTGCGGGCGCAATATGCACAGATGCATTTTGTCTTGGCGTAGGGTGGGTGAAAACCCACGCTGGTTTTAGAAAAGGCGTGGGTTTTCACCCACCCTACATAGTTTCCAGACAATGCCGCCGAAACGCACGTTTGAGCATGTCCAGCTCGGCGCGCAGCAACTCGATTTCGGCGCGCATATCGTCGGCCAAAGGATCGCCTGCAATTAGCGTGAAATACGCCAGTTTGCTGCTATCAACCTTGTCAAAAACCACAAAGGTCTGCACCCCGTCGGCGATGGCATGGGTTGGCACCGGAATCTGTAGCGTCCACTGACCGGCGTCAGGGCCTTCTTTCAGCTCGGTTTTTTCGACAGGTTGGTCCAGATACATCACTGTAATATCTGGCCGCACGGCGGTATCACCAGTGCTGGTGATAACCCCCTGCCATACGCCATTGCGCATCAGGGTTTTTGTCAGGGTCAGGTCGCTCATCAGGTCTGTTTCCTATATCGCGGCGCGCTGAAGGCGGACAAAGGTGACATCCCGCAGGATCACCTGATTAAAATCGGGGGCTTCAAAAATCAGGTCCAGCCAAGCCCGTTCAATCCGCTTTTCGTTCAGTTTGGAATAGGCCAGATCAAATTCGACCATCACATCCTTTTCGTTCAAAGGCAGTTCGCGCACGAGCTGTTCTGTGTTGGGGCCGTGTTTGATGTTCAGCCGACAAAAAATCTCAAGAGGTTTTTCGACTTCGATGATCGTATTGAATCGCAGCAGATGGTTGCGCGTCAGCCCGTTGGTTGCGCCCTGGGGCAGGTCGATGACCAGCGACAGGAACGAGCCGTCGAATTTGAAAACGTCCATTCGTAGCCCGTATGGCGCGAGGTCTTCTTCGTGGGTGTTGCGCAGTTGGCGCAGGGTCAGTTCGGAATTGTCGCAATCATGAAACAGGGTCACCTCGTCGCCCAGCATTGATTTGCTGGGCACGGATGACAGACCCGGAGACGGTAACGGCCCGCGCCAAAGGCCAGGCCGCCAGGACCAATCCGTTCCGTGTGGGCGGGCAAAATACGAGGATCCGATTTGGGGCAGCGCCAAACGACCTTCGGCGACATGGATCAGACGATCCAGATGCATGCGCAGTTTGCGGGCTTCGTTGCGCTGCGCCCGCAAAAGCGGCAAGGCAAGTTGCTCAGCGCCACGGGCTGCTTTGCGCCAGCGTCGCAAGGTGCGCGCATTTGAAAGCCGATCCAGTAAACGGGACATTTTTTTCCTCATCACCGAGGCGATGTGCCGCCGGTTTGCTAATGAGTATGTAATGAAAAGCTTTCAGGCAAATAAACCGGGAAATGCGGATTTGACTGACATTGTTGTGCGGTTGGCACAGATTGTACTCATTTTAGAAACATTCCCCTGCGCGAAATGTGCCCGCGCAGGGGGTTTTGGCCTTAAAGGTCCATATATTTGTGCTTTTCTTTGGCGGCGCCCGGATGCGTCACCGCGCCCATATAGGTTTTCCCGACCAGTTGGGCGTATTTCCACAACGCACCGGCGCCATAGATGGTTTCACGCGGGCCTTTCCAGTCGGCTTTGCGTTCGGCCAGTTCTTCGTCGGTCAGATCAACGTGGATCGTACCCTCGATGGCGTTCAGCGTGATAATGTCGCCGTCTTTCAGCAACGCAATTGGTCCGCCATGTGCGGCCTCGGGGCCGACGTGACCCACACAGAACCCGCGTGTCGCGCCCGAGAACCGGCCATCGGTGATCAGCGCCACTTTGGCCCCCATGCCCTGTCCGGAAAGCGCCGCCGTTGTCGCCAGCATTTCGCGCATGCCGGGACCGCCAGAAGGGCCCTCGTTGCGAATGACAAACACGTCGCCCTCTTTGTAGGTGCGGTTTTGCACCGCTTCAAAGGCATCCTGCTCACATTCAAACACATTCGCGGGGCCGCTGAATACGATCTGGTTGCCGCTCATTCCGGCGATTTTCACAATCGCGCCTTCGGGGGCTAGGTTGCCCTTGAGGCCGACAACACCACCGGTTACCGAGATCGGGGTTTCTACCGGGTAGATAACGCGGCCATCGGCCTCGCCTTCGATCTTGTCCAGTTCTTCGCCCATGGAATAGCCTGTGGCGGTCATACAATCTTCGTGCAACAGACCGGCTTTGCGCAGCTCTTTCAGCACAACGGGCACGCCGCCAGCCTCATAGAGGTCCTTGGCGACATAGGCGCCGCCCGGTTTCAGATCGACAAAATACGGCGTGTCGCGGAAGATTTCACACACATCATCAAGATAGAATTCAATGCCCGCCTCATGCGCCATCGCAGGCAAATGCAGACCAGCATTGGTTGACCCGCCGGTGCAGGCAACGATACGCGCGGCGTTTTCCAGCGATTGGCGGGTGACGATATCACGTGCGGTGATGTTCTTTTCCAGCAGGTTCATCACGGCCTCGCCCGAGGCAACGGCATAGTGATCCCGACTTTCATATGGTGCCGGGGCACCGGATGATTTCAGCAGCGCCAGCCCGATGGCCTCGGAGACGCAGGCCATCGTGTTGGCGGTAAACTGGCCGCCACAGGCCCCGGCTGACGGACAGGCGATCGCCTCGAGCTTTTCCAGCTCGCAGGTGGACATCTTGCCGGCCTGATGCTGGCCAACGGCCTCAAACACATCCTGAATGGTGACGTCTTTGCCGTTCATCCGGCCCGGCAGGATTGAGCCGCCATAGACAAACACGGACGGCACATCGAGACGGATCATCGCCATCATCATGCCGGGCAGGGATTTGTCGCAGCCCGCAAGACCAACAATGGCATCATAACAATGGCCGCGCATGGTGAGTTCGACCGTGTCGGCAATCGCCTCGCGGCTGGCAAGGGATGAACGCATGCCCTCGTGGCCCATTGCGATGCCGTCAGTGACGGTGATGGTGGTGAATTCGCGCGGTGTGCCGGCGGCGGCTTTGACGCCGAGTTTGGCCGCCTGCGCCTGTCGGCTTAGCGAGATGTTGCAAGGTGCAGATTCATTCCAGCATGTGGCAACGCCAATCAGCGGCTGGTGGATTTCATAATCAGACAGCCCCATTGCATACAGCATCGACCGGTGCGGTGCCCGCTCCGGGCCCTCGGTGACATGACGGCTAGGCAGTTTTGATTTGTCGAATTGACGCTTAAGCATGGCGAAACCCCTGAAATTTTGCTGTCTGTTGCACTAGCAATGCACCCGCTAAGGCACAAGAGCGAACGGTTAATGTGCACTTGCAATACTTGTAATCACGGGTGCCATTGCTTACCGTCTTTGACCAACCAACGGGCAAATCCGCCAGTGGTGGTTTTGTATTTCAGCTGGTTCGGGGCGTATTTCATGGAACCCACAATTTTCGCGTTTATCTGGAAGTATTCCAAGAGCCAGCAAATTATGTTGCTGTTGTTCACGCTTGCGTCGTTTCCATTCCTGTTTGTGACGTTGGAATTGCCAAAGCGCATTATCAATGACGCCATAGGCTCGCCGACCGACAGTATCGCAATGTTTGGGGTTGATCTGACCAAGATCGAATACCTGTCAGTGCTGTGTTTTGCCTTTCTGGCGATGGTGCTGGTCAGCGGCATGATGAAAATGCACATCAACACAATGAAAGGCGTGCTGGCCGAACGTCTGCTGCGACGGCTGCGCTATCAATTGATCAGCCGAATGCTGCGGTTCCCGAAGTCGTATTTCCGCACCACCAGTCAGGGTGAATTGGTGTCGATGGTCACATCCGAGGCCGAACCGATGGGCGGGTTGATGGGCGACGCGGTGGCGCAACCGGTGTTTCAGGCCGGGCAAATGGCAACTGTGGTGATCTTTCTGTTTATGCAAAGCGTATGGTTCGGGTTGGCCTCGATCGCGCTTATTCCGTTGCAGGCGTGGGTTATTCCGATGTTGCAGCGCCAGATCAACCTGCTGAACAAAGAGCGCATCAAAGAGGTGCGCCAACTGGCCTCAGAAATCGGCGAGAGTGCGGCAGGCATCGCCGATCTACGCTCAAACGGCGGTTGGCGGTATCGGTTAGCGATGTTCACGGATCGGCTTGGCCGGTTGTTTGAAATCCGCTTTCAGATCTACCAAAAGAAATTCTTTATGAAGTTCCTCAACAACTTCATCACCCAAGTGACGCCGTTTCTGTTCTATCTGGTTGGCGGCTATCTGGCGATCAATGGGCAGATCACTGTTGGGGCCCTCGTGGCGGCATTGGCGGCCTACAAGGATCTGTCATCGCCATGGAAAGAGCTGCTGGTTTATTACAATCAGACGCAGGATATGGCGCTGCGCTGGGAAGTCGTGATGGAGCGATTTGCCCCCACTGGCATGGTCAAAAAGGAACTGTTTGAGGGCGAGCCTGACGCGATTCCACACCTGCGTGGCGCCATTGACATCAGAAATGTCACGGTGCGCGATCAGGATGGCAATACCATCCTTGAAGACATCAATCTGAACATCCCGCATGGGGCCCGTGTGGCGATTAAATGCAAAAACGACGCTGAACGTGGGGCGTTTGCGGCGTTGCTGACCCGCGAGGTGGTGCCGGTGCGTGGCGATGTTACTCTGTCCGGTTACCCTCTTGAAGAGATGCATCAGGCGGTGATCGCGGCGCGCATTGGCTATGCCCATTCGCGCCCCTATCTGTTTGACGGCACCCTGGGGGATAACCTGTTGATGCCGCTGCGGATTAAGCCACAGACGGTGTATTGGGACCCGGCCAACAAAGACCGCCGCGCGACCGAAGCAAAACGGTCCGGCAATAGCCGGGATCCGTTGGCGGTGGATTGGCTTGACCCGGATTTAGCCGGGCTGACCGATGGCGAAGGCATTCAGGACTGGTGGTTCAAGTTGGTCGAATCCATGGGCATCGACGAAGGCTATTTCCGCCGCACCATGCGGTCACGTATTAACCCGCAGTTGCACCCGAAACTGGCCGCCGAAATCGTCGGTTTGCGCCCCGAAGTGTTTAGGCGGCTCAGGGAAAAAGGCCTGGACCAGGCGATGCATCGTTTTGAGTCAGATACGTTTAACCCGACTGTACCGCTTGCCGGGAACCTGTTGTTTGCGACACCCGCACGGGAAATATCACAAGCTGGATTGGCCGAAGAACACATCTTTTTCAAAATTCTGCGCGAACAAAACCTGGAAAACGACGCAATCGTTATTTCTCAGGCGGTGATGGATACGCTTGGCCAAACCTTTGGGCGCGATGACACAGATCACCCGTTATTCCTGCGGTTGGGCCTAAGCGAAGAGATGTATCACCGCCTGTCCGACATCGCCGAGAAACGCAGGCTTCAGGGCGATGATACGCTTAGTGACAAAGAGCGTGCCACTTTGATGACCGTGCCATTCGTGCTGACCGCGGAACAGATCGGCGCCAGTTTTCCACAGGAATACAAAGACAGAATATTGGCAATTCGCAAATCGCAGGGTGAAAAATTGCGTCAACTCACGGGTGACATGTTCATTCCGATCCACCCGGAAACCTATGTGCCGCGCCTGACTGTGGTTGAGAACGCAATATTTGGCCGGGTTTCGTCGATGGCCGGTGCCAAAAAAGATGAGATCGAAAATCTAGTGGCGGATGTGTTGAACGAACACGGTCTGCGGCGAAAGGTTTCGGCCATTATCTATGATCTGCAAACCGGGTTGGGCGGCGCCAAGCTGCCGACTGTGTTGCAGGAACGTACCGCCTTTAGCCGGGCCGGGATCAAACGCCCGGATATTCTGATCATGGACACGGTTCTGGCCAGCCACGATTCCGAAAACCGGTTGCGCACGCGTCTGAAATTGCGCGAATTGCTACCGGATACGACCATCATATTTATGGAAAATAACTTTGAACACCCAGAAGCCTATGACCTGTTCATCGAAATCAAAGATGGCCGCATTGACGGTATCGCGCAAAAAGAGAGCGACGATATGGACGAAAACGGCGCCGCTGATTTGCACCGCAAGCTTCGTATAATTGCCGAAACAGAGCTGTTTTCCAAGCTGGATGCGCGAAATCAGCGACTGTTGGCGTTTAGTGCACAATGGTTTGAGGCCAAGCCGGGGCAGGTAATTTTCAAAACCGGTGATCCGGCGGATGCGGCCTATCTTTGTCTTGAGGGGTCGGCAGAGTTGTTGTTGACCCATGACGTGTCACATGCCGTTCCCGTTTCAGTGGTCGAACCGGGCCGGTTGATTGGCGATATGTCGGCTATACTGAACGAACCCCGTCGGCTTGATCTGGTATCGGTGGGCCACACGAAATTCTTGCGGATCGGGGCCGAAGAGTTCCTTGCCGTTATCGAAAGTGATGCCTCGGTGGCGCTCAATCTGCTGGAGGCCGTGTCCGGGCATTTAAACGGGCTGGTTGATGTGCTGCGGGACTCAAATCTTGATATCGCCAAATTAATCGAGGCTGGAACTGTCGAGAATGTCATAGAAATGAGCCGGTCCAGTGAAGACACCTGACCGCGCCGCATATCGCCCCCATCAAGGGCTGGTTGCCCCGGCGCGACTGCATCCGGAACTGTGGCGATTGCCGGTTGGGCTGGGCCTCGTCGCGGCAGTGACGATCGGCCTGAGTTCGCTGATCAATAGCGCTGTGAAAGACATCGCGCCCGCGTTTTTTCGCGCTGAAATGGCAAATCCTTCATCCATTGGGAACACGCCCGGGTCGATGCTAATTCTGATGGGCAGTTTTGTTGTGGTGACACTGGGGGTCATGGCCGCCGCGCGCATCATGCAAAAACGGACATTGCGCAGCATCATCGGCCCAATGCCGCTGATGATTGTGCAATTCTGGCGGGTCTCCCGATACTTGGCCCTGTTGGGCGCGGCTCTGTTTGTGTTGCTGCTGTTTGGACTGGACGAACCACCGGTGCAGAACATGCCGTTTGGTACATGGCTTGCCCTGTTGCCGCTGTCGATGTCGGTTGTTCTCATTCAGACCAGCTCTGAGGAAATCCTGTTTCGCGGCTATATTCAGCAGACTTTGGCCGCCCGGTTTTCCAATCCGTTGATTTGGATGGTTTTGCCGTCGGCGCTTTTTGCATTAGGCCACTATGCCCCTGCCGAAGCCGGCGAAAATGCCGTGTTGATCGCCGTTTGGGCCGGGGTGTTTGGGGTGCTGACGGCGGATTTAACGGCGCGATCAGGCACATTAGGCCCTGCAATCGCCATGCATCTGTTCAATAACTTCACCGCCCTGCTGTTGATGGCGATGCCCGAAACCTTGAACGGTCTGGCGCTTTACCTGTCGCCGTTTTCCATGTCGGACCCTGCGCAATTGCGCCCTTGGCTGATGGTGGATTTTGCGATGATGGGTGTTAGTTGGCTTGCGGCGCGTTTAGCGTTGGCTCGTTGATTGCAATTTCAGGCGCAGGCGCTTATTTCATCCTTGGTATTCTACATTTAAGGCATCGCAATGAACTGGATCACAAACTACGTCCGTCCCCGGATCAACTCGATCTTTTCGCGCCGCGAAACCCCGGAAAACCTGTGGCAAAAATGCGATGAATGCGGAACCATGCTGTTCCATCGCGAGTTGAGCGACAATCTGAATGTCTGCACAACCTGCGATCATCACATGAAGATCACCGTGCGCGCCCGGTTTAATGCACTGTTTGATGGTGGTATCTTTAGCGAAATTGACGTGCCTGTACCTACGGCTGACCCGCTAAATTTCCGCGATCAAAAACGCTATCCCGAGCGGTTGAAAGCGGCGCAAAAGACCACCGGTGAAAAAGAAGCAATGATCGTCGCAGTTGGCGAAATTGGCCGCACTCCGATTGTGGTGGCGGGCCAGGATTTCAGCTTTATGGGTGGCTCGATGGGGATGTATGTGGGCAATGCGATCATTGCTGCAGCACAAGAGGCGATAAAGCTCCAGCGCCCACTGATCCTGTTTGCCGCCGCTGGTGGCGCGCGTATGCAAGAGGGGATTTTGTCCCTGATGCAGATGCCGCGCACAACGGTGGCGGTCCAGATGCTGAAAGAGGCCGGGTTGCCTTATATTGTCGTTCTGACCAACCCGACAACCGGCGGTGTTACCGCCAGCTATGCCATGCTGGGCGACGTGCATATTGCCGAACCCAACGCGCTGATCTGTTTTGCCGGGCCACGGGTGATCCAACAAACACTGGGTGAAAAGCTTCCCGAAGGGTTCCAGCGCTCGGAATACCTGCTGGATCACGGCATGTTGGACCGGGTCACCAAACGCAACGATATGCGCGAAGAACTGATCGTGATCACCCGCATGTTGTTGGGTCTGCCCCCGGCTGTGCGTGGCGATCTGCCCGCGCCTGATCCGTCCGAAGAAACGACGACGCCCGAGTCGGTGCTCGAGTCGGTGCCCGGGTTAGCGGACGAAAGCGACACCAAGGAAAAAGGCACAGTATGACGCCGCAGACATCGGACATCATCCTTGCGCGGATGATGTCGCTGCACCCTAAAATTATGGATCTGACGCTCGACCGGGTCTGGCGTTTGCTGACCGCATTGGGTGATCCGCAAAACGATCTGCCGCCGGTGATCCACATTGCCGGAACCAACGGCAAAGGCTCAACCCAGGCGATGATCCGCGCCGGGCTTGAGGGGGCTGGAAAAACGGTTCACGCCTATACCTCGCCGCATTTGGCGCGGTTCCATGAACGCATTCGGGTGGCGGGTGAACTCATTTCTGAGCCTGATCTGACGGCGATGCTTGACGAATGTTACGCCGCCAATACCGGCGAAACCATCACCTATTTTGAGATTACCACCTGTGCGGCCCTGCTGGCCTTTGCCCGCACTCTGGCCGATTTCACATTGCTTGAGGTCGGGCTTGGCGGGCGTTTGGACGCCACCAATATCCCCGAAAAACCGGCGCTGACCGTGATCACCCCGGTGTCGATCGACCATCAGCAGTTTCTTGGCGACACGCTGGCAAAAATTGCCACGGAAAAGGCCGGTATCCTGAAACGGGGCGTGACCTGCATTGTTGGCCCGCAACCGAATGAGGCGATGGAGGTGATTGAGCACATCTCCGCCCGCCTTGGAGCGCCTCTGTTGGTCTATGGTCAACACTGGCATGTTGGCACCGAACACGGGCGGTTGGTGTATCAGGACGAAACCGGGCTGCTGGATCTGCCACTGCCGGTTTTGCCCGGCGCGCATCAGGTGCAAAACGCTGGGATTGCGTTGGCGGCGCTTCGGTATTTGGTGCAGGACGAGGCCGCCTATGAGCTCGCGATGACGCAAACATTTTGGCCCGCTCGGATGCAGCGGCTGAAAACCGGCCCGTTGCTTGATGCCGCTCCGGACGCAGAGCTTTGGTTGGACGGAGGCCATAATGCGGCTGCGGGCGAGGCTTTGGCTGAGGTTCTCAAATCCATGCCCGACCGCCCTACATATCTGATCTGTGGCATGCTTAACACCAAGGATGTCTGCGGTTATTTGCGCCCTTTGGCAACGCAGGCAACCGCGCTGACGGCGGTTTCGATACCGGGCGAGATTAACACTTTGCCCGCCGAGACCACCGCACAAGCCGCGCATTCCGTGGACCTGCCTGCGACCACTGCAGACAATGTGATCGCAGCGTTACAAACGATTGTGGCCGAGACACCGCATGCCCGCGTGTTGATCTGCGGGTCGTTGTATCTGGCCGGCGCAATCCTGCGCGAAAATGGCTGAACGCGCAGTTTACTTGCTTTAATTTGCCGTGCCTTGCGTGCTGTTGCCACTGAAAACAGTTATTTTAAGAGGTGCACATGGCCGTTTTAAAGATGGGTTCAAAGGGCAAAGACGTTCAAAATATTCAGAATCAACTCAACAAGGTCAAAGCCAAGCTTGAGGTTGATGGGATATTTGGCAAGCTTACGGAAAAGAAAACCATTGTATTTCAGAAAAAATGCAAACTGAAACCTGATGGAAAAGTTGGTGATAATACTCTGGCAGCACTGAAATTTGGCGGCCCTTTGCCAAAAAATGGTTGTTAACGGTTATTCAAATTTAAAATCGGCATTTGGGGCGAATTCTGATTGGGGCGGAAAATATGGAGATTCGGTGATCGCGGCTGAAAAAAGCATTGCCAAACTTGCCTTGGTTGCCGTCAAGCAGGCACAAAATTTTCGAACACTCAAGAAAGACA
>JBLHMP010000006.1:0-71105 GCA_047623555.1 Granulosicoccus sp. | reverse complement strand
AATATGTTCGGCAAACTCAAAGACTGGCGACGTATCGCCATGCGTTACGACAGATGCCCAAAGCTCTTCCTCTCAGCCATCGCGCTGGCCGCAATCGTCTTGTTTTGGTTATGAGTCCTGACCCTAGAGGGTTTCATGGCCGAGTACGGTGTCAAAATTGACCATGCCGCCCTGAAAATGGGCTGTAAATTTTTCACCTCTGCCTGAAACTATCACGACGCCATAGCTAATTAAATCTTGCGACAGAACCCTTTGGCGAAACTTGGGCGGCGACCATAGCCGGAACCGCGTCGAGACCAAAATGCATCGCGTCAAGTTATTGGGCCAGCGCCTCATGGCAAGGTTCTGGCCCAAGATTTTGTTCCAAGATTCTGGGGCGCAGAGCAGCTACTGGCTGAAACTGCCGCTGCCAAGGTGTTCCTACAGAGCCGTATTTTTACGCTTGATCGGATTTATCGCGCCTTGCAGGTCAAAATGTCGTGGAAACATTGCGCTGAGAAACCGAAACACAATGCGTGTCGCGACGGCGCGATCAAACGAATCCGGATGTAACAGGTAATCGGTCCACATGCCTTCTAACATGGCCAGCGTCCCGTGCGTTGCGTCGCGTGCAACGGACACCGGATCATCGCTATCGGTTTCCCGAATGATGTGCAGATATGCGTTATGGACCATGTTGCGCAGTCTGGCATCGCGGGTGTCAGAATAGACAGCAATATCATCACGGTTGCGGGACTCGCCGCGAAAAGCATACCAGATACAGACATTTCTGCGGTTCAGGACGTCTTGGCTCAGGTCGCCGCGCACAATCATCTCAATGCGGTCCTGACCAGTGGGTCCGGCGGTTTTCAGCAGTGTTTCCAGACCGTCATAATATTGCGCACTTGAGTGGCGCACGGCCTCGCTCATTAGGTTGTCTTTGCTACCAAAATGCAGGTGTATCATCCCGCGCGACAGGCCCGCACGCTGGATGATTGCGCTGACCGAGGTCTCGGAAATGCCCATATCGGCAACAGAATCCAGCGCCGCCTCGATTAATGCAAGGCGATTTTGCTGTCTCACTTGTTGTCGTTTGCCCGGTTTTATCACAGCCGTTTGACCCGTATTTACATCCCACATTTGCCTCAGATTATGCGCAGCTGCGCCGATTCCGCAAGACGCGCCAACAATTAACTATTGACTCAGCGGGCCGGGAAATCCAACAGTAAATGGACGAACGTTCATTTTGCAAAACACTGGACACCACGCGCTGAACGCCACGAGGATGAATGGCCCAATATCTAAAAACAGCGGCACAAAAAGGGATGGCACTCAGTGCGCCGGCGTCTTTGTACGTGGGGGTTTTGGTGGCGGTGCCGTTGGGCATACTGGTGCTCTACAGCTTTTGGACACAAACCTATGTCACGCTGGATCGTACGTTCACCTTGGCAAATTACACCGAGGCACTGAACGATCCTCTGGTCTGGTATCTGCTGGTACGCTCGGTTCTGATTGCCGGGGCGGTGACGCTTGCGACTGTGGCGATGGCCTATCCGATCGCCTATTTCATCGCCTTTCGTACCGAAAAGAAAACCCTGTGGCTGTTGCTGATTACCATCCCGTTCTGGAGCAGCTATCTGCTGCGGGTGTTCAGCTGGAAACTGATACTGGGGTCCAATGGGCTGCTGAATTCGGCACTGCTCTGGCTCGGGCTGATCGACGAACCGCTGACGTTTCTGCTCTATAACCAACTGGCGGTCGTGCTGACGCTGACCCACGCCTGGGCGCCGTTTGCGATCCTGCCAATCTATGTCAGCCTGCAAAAAATCGACCGCAGCTATCTTGAGGCGGCTACCGATCTGGGCTGTGGTAAACTTGAACGGTTTATCCGTGTGACCCTGCCGCTGACCATACCGGGGATCATTGCCGCCAGCCTGATCATATTCATACCCACCGTTGGCGATTATGTGACCCCAGCGCTGGTTGGCGGCTCGCAGGGCAAGATGATTGCCAATCTTATTCAGGTGCAGTTTGGTGCGGCGAACAACTGGCCAATGGGCGCGACCCTGTCGCTGCTGGCGATGCTATCAGTGGGCTGTATTGCAGCGACCTATGTTGTGATTGTCTCAGCCCTGGGGCGGAGGATCCGATGAGGGGTGCCCCGCGCGTGTCCGGCCTGCTGGTCTATGCCATTCTGTATTTGGTATTCCTGTATTTGCCGGTGCTGCTGTTGCCGCTGTTTTCCTTTAATGATGGTACCATTGTGGCCTTTCCGCTCAAGGGGTTCACCCTGAAATGGTATGCCCAGCTTGGATCGCAGAACACGCTCATTCAGGCGATGGTGAATTCGCTGATCGTTGGATGTGTGACGGCGCTGACCAGTACCTCGCTGGGGCTTTTTGCCGCCCGGGCCTATGTGCGCTATCGGTTCTCGGGCCGCGAGTTTTCCGAAGGGCTGGTGATGCTGCCACTGGTTATTCCGGGCATCATTGTCGCCAGTTCAATGCTGGTGTTGTTTATCAGCCTGGGGCTGAAGCCGTCCCTGACCACAATCATTCTGGGCCATGTGTTTCTGGCGCTGCCGTTTGCGGTGTCGATCATGAAATCGGCCTTTGACGGCTTTGACCAATCGCTGGAAGAAGCCGCATTCGATCTGGGTGAAACGGCGTTTGGCGTGTTTCGCCGGGTGACGCTTCCCATTGTACTGCCGGGTATTGTGGCCAGCTTTCTGGTGACCTTTACCGGGTCATTCGATGAATTTGTGCTGGCGTTTTTCCTGTCGGGCAGCGAACCCACCCTACCCGTTTATATCTGGAGCCAGATCCGGTTCCCCGCCAAACTGCCGAACACTTTGGCGCTTGGATCTCTGTTGTTGCTGTCTTCGGTCCTGTTGCTGGTAATCGCTGAATATTTCGGCCGCCGCGCAGCCAAACACACGAAATGAAATGAAAATGTCCAACCCCATGAGCCAACAAAACATCATTGAAGTCAAAGGCGTGGAAATGCGGTTTGGTAGTTTTGTGGCGGTCAGAGATTTGAACCTGAACCTGAAACAAGGAGAGTTCTTTTCCCTGCTTGGCCCGTCTGGTTGCGGCAAAACCACGGCTTTGCGGATCATTGCCGGGTTTCTGGATCAGAAAAAGGGCGACATCCATATTGATGGCCAGTCGATGCACGACATGCCGGCCAACAAACGCCCGACCAACATGGTGTTCCAAAGCTACGCCATATTTCCGCATCTGAATGTCGGCGACAATGTCGGTTTTGGCCTGCGCAAGACTGGCATTTCACGACAAGAGGCCAGCGCCCGCGTTTCTGAGGCGCTGGAGATGGTCGAACTTACCGGAATGGAGAGGCGCAAATCCAGTGAGTTGTCCGGCGGCCAGCGGCAACGGGTGGCCTTGGCGCGCGCATTGGTGATGCGGCCCAAGGTGCTGTTGCTGGATGAACCATTGTCGGCGCTCGACAAAAACCTGCGTCAGGCCATGCAGTTCGAGTTGCGGCGTCTGCAACAAAAACTGGGCATCACATTTGTCATGGTCACCCATGATCAATACGAAGCCATGACCATGTCGGACCGGATCGGGGTGATGTTTGACGGCGAAATCAGGCAGATCGACACGCCCGAGGTGCTCTATGCGCAACCCTGCAATCGCGAAGTCGCATCGTTTATCGGCGGCATGAACTTTCTGAACGCACAGGTGGTTTCAAAAACCGAAACATCGCTGCGGGTCGAGGTGCAGAGCTTTGGTTCGCTGGATATCGGGGTCAATCCGAACGTCAAGGAACATGACCGTGATCTTCTGGTTGGGGTGCGCCCCGAGCAGCTCGAAATCGCGGTTGAAAAACCGCAGGACTATGATGCCTACGCGCAGGGCACCGTGGGTGACGTCGCATTTTATGGCGAGAGCGTGCATTATTATGTGCGCCTTGACGGTGTTGATGACCCCATTGCGGTCTCGGTCCCGAATTATTTCCACACGGTCGATTATCAGCGCGGCGATGCCGTCTGGCTGGCTGTGCAAGGCGCTTCGATCATTGATCTTGGCAAACGTGAACCATGAACCATCTGGGAGGAACAATCATGAAACTGACAACAAAGGCGCTTATTGGTGCCGCACTACTGGGGCTTGGCGCAACAATAGCCCAAGCCAACGCCGATGACCTGACGGTTTTCGACTGGTCAGGCTATGAGGACCAGGGTTTTTACGGTGCCTATGTCGCCAAATACGGTGGCGCGCCAAGTTATACCTATTTTGGCAGCGTTGAAGAGGCCTTTACCAAGCTGCAATCCGGGTTTGAGGCTGATCTGGCGCATCCTTGCACCGATAGTATTCGCAAATGGGTCGCCGCCGATCTGATCGCGCCGATTGACACCAGCCGCCTGACCAACTGGGATAAACTGTTGCCGCAGATCAAAGATGTGGACGGTGTCATCATCAACGGCAAAACCTATATGGTGCCGTTTGAATGGGGCAATACCGGGCTGATCTATCGCACTGATATGGTCAACGCCGACGACATATCTTTGCAGATGATGGCCGATCCTGCCTATCAAGGCAAGGTCGCCATACCCGATGCCGCCACCAGTTCATATGCGTTAGCTGCCCTGGCAACCGGCGCCTCGAGCTATACCCACATGAGCGACGAGGAATTTCAGAAAGCTTCGGATTTCCTGCGCAGACTGCACAAAAACATCCGGTTCTACTGGTCTGATGCCGGGCAGCTGGATCAGGCGCTTGCCAGTGGTGAGGTGACGATGGGCTGGGGTTGGAACCAGTCGGAACTGAACCTGATCTGGAATGAAACCCCGGCCGCGATGATGCGCGACACCGACAAAGGCATCGCCACATGGGTTTGTGGTTATGTGATTCTGAAAAGCGCCACGCAATCAGAAGAGCAGATATACGATATGCTGAATGCCCTCAGCGACGAGGCCAGCGGCAAATACATCATCGAAAGCTGGGGCTATGCACATTCCAATGCCGATGCCTTCAATTCGGCGGATCAGGATTTGATCAAGATCTATGGTTTTGCAGATTTAGACAGCTTTTTCGCCAACAGCCTGTTTTTTGACGCGGTAGAACCGACGCTAGAGGGCAAGATGCTGAAGGAATACGAGCGGATCAAATCCGGCTTCTGATCGAAACCTAGTTGATTTGAACTGGGCTAAAAATTTAGTCCGGGCCAAATATGAACCGGGGCGGAGGCACTGTGCTTTTGCCCCGGAGGCCAACATTTTCCTCAGCGATGCAAAGGATGCGCCGCATGTCGACCTCTAACGACTATTCGGTTCTGTTTGAGCCGGTCAAGATCGGTCCAGTGACCGCCCGCAACCGGTTCTATCAGGTGCCCCATTGCAACGGCATGGGCCATTTGCGGCCCAAAGCCGAAGCTGCCATGCGCGCGATGAAGGCCGAAGGCGGCTGGGCTGTGGTCAGCAATCAGGAAACAGAAATTCATCCAACCTCTGATCTGTCACCCTTTGCCGAAAACCGCATCTGGGACGCGCGCGACATTCCGGCGCTGCGGATGATGACGGATGCGGTGCATGAAAAAGGCGCGTTGGCCGCCATTGAGCTGGTGCACAACGGCAGCCATGCCTCCAACCACCTGTCGCGCGCGCCAATTCTGGCGCCCTCGGATATTTCGCTGGAAACCGCCTATTCCAAACAGGCCCGCGCCATGGACAAGGCTGATATCGTGGCGTTTCGGCAATGGCACCGGGCGGCGGCGCGGCGGTCCAAAGAGGCCGGGTTTGACATTGTCTATGTTTACGCCGGCCATCACATGACGCTGGCACAGCATTTTCTGCTGCCGCAGTACAATGACCGCATGGATGAATACGGCGGTTGTCTGGAAAACCGGGCGCGTCTGATGCGCGAATTGCTTCAGGACACCCTGGAAGAGGTCGGCGATACCTGTGCTGTTGCCCTGCGTTTTGCGGTGGACGAGATGATGGCCATTGAGGGCATGCAGGCCCAGGAAGAAGGCCGCGCCGTGGTCGAGATGCTTGCCGAAATGCCTGACCTTTGGGATGTGAACGTCGCCGACTGGAGCAATGATTCCGTGACTACGAGGTTTCAGCCGCAGGATGGTTATCAGACGCCCTATATTGAGTTCGTCAAACAGGTGACCAGCAAACCGGTGGTCGCGGTCGGGCGCCTGACCTCGCCCGATATGATGGTGCCGATGGTGCGCAAAGGCATCGTTGATTTCATTGGCGCGGCGCGGCCCTCTATCGCCGATCCGTTTTTACCGCAAAAGATCGAACAGGGACGAATTGATGAAATTCGCGAATGTATCGGCTGTAATATATGCGTGTCAGCCGACAGTCTCGGCGTGCCGATCCGCTGTACACAAAACCCGACCATGGGCGAAGAATGGCGACGCGGTTGGCACCCCGAAAAAATCGAACCCAAAGCCGAGGCCGACGCGGCGCTGGTCATTGGGGCTGGACCTGCCGGTCTGGAATGCGCGATGCAGCTGGCAAAACGCGGCTATCAGGTGACCCTGGCCGAGGCGCGCCCGGTTCTTGGCGGGCGTGTGCATCGTGAGGCCGGCCTCAAGGGTCTGGGGGCATGGAAGAGCGTCGCCGACCACCGGATTTCCGATCTGCAACAGCGGGGCAACGTCCAGCTGTTCACCGACAGCTCTCTGACGGCGCAGGATGTTGTGGAACTGGGTATCCCCAACGTTTTTATCGCCACAGGAACCCACTGGCGGCGCGATGGGCGCGGTCGGTCGCTATCTGCTGGGGCGGCTGTGTCAAACCAGATGCAGGTGCTGACCCCGGATTACATCATGGATGGCCTGATGCCTGAACCGGGGCCGATTGTGGTTTATGACGACGATCAGGCCTATCTTGGCGGTGTTCTGGCCGAGCAACTGGCGTCGGCCGGCCACGCCGTTACCTTTGTCACCCCGGCCAGCATGGTGTCGCCGTTCACCGAATTGACGTTGGAACAAAAGCGGGTACAGCGCAGCCTGATTGACCTTGATGTCGTCATTATCACCGCCCACAGGCTGGACAACATTACGGCCACAGGCTGTACAATCGGCTGTGTTTACAGCGATCGTGCGCGGGTAATCGACTGTTCCAGCGTGCTGCTGGTCACCGAACGCATCCGCGAAACCGCGCTTTTTGATGCGCTGCGGGCGCTGCCTGACAATGGGCTGACAACATTGGAACTGATCGGCGACGCCGCCAACCCCGGTCTGATTGCCGATGCGGTTTACGCCGGGCACATGGCGGCGCGCAATTTTGAACGTGACCCGCAAGAGGTTGCGCAGCAATTTTATCGGCGCGAACTTGTCTCGCTGGAAAATGACGGAGGTGTTTAATGGCACAAGATGATCTAAACGTGATGCGCGACCTTGCGGCAAAACGCCGTAAAGGGTTTGCGTTGCCCCGTCATTTTTACACCTCGCAAGCGGTCTATGAAAACGACATCAGCGCCTATTGGAACCACTCGTGGATCTGGGTTGGACATGTCAGCCAAATCAAAGAACCGGGCGATTTTTTCCTGTTCGACTATGGCCCTGAATCGATTATCATCGTGCGGGATCGGTCCGGGCAAGTGCGGGCGCATCTTAACGTCTGCCGACATCGTGGATCGCGGGTTTGTCTGGAAAAACAGGGCACCGCGCGGGTGTTTTCCTGTCCCTACCACGCCTGGACCTTTGATCTAAGCGGCAAGCTGCGCGGCCGTCGTGCCATGGGACCGGATTTTGATCCGGCTGACTACAGCCTGTTTGCGGCGCAAGTGCAGATTTTTCAGGGGCTAATTTTTGTCTGCGCCGCGCAGGATGCGCCGCAGATTGAGGCAGGTCTAAAGCAGATGGAGCCGTTAGTGGCGCCGTTCGAGCTGCCCAATATGAAAGTCGCACATGAGGCAACCTATCTGGTGGCGGCCAACTGGAAACTGGCGTTGGAAAACTATCTGGAATGTTATCATTGCGCGCCCTCGCATAAGGAATATGCCCGCAGTCACAGCCTGAAGGACCCGGCTGAAATGCAGGCTTTGATTGAACCATTGCGGGGTCGTTCCACCGCCATCGGTCTGTCATCGGCGACAATCAGTCAAACCGGAGCGGACGCCGCCGGGCCTGCCGCTGATCTTTATCTCCGGCGCTATCCGTTGTTTCCCGATTACCTGACCGGCAGCCAGAGCGGTGCGGCACTGGCGCCGCCTTTGGGCCGGCTGACCGGGCTTGATGGCGGCGCCACTGATATGCAAATCGGCGTGCTCAACAATTTTCTGGTCTATGCGGACCATGTTATGGGCTATCGCTTTGTGCCGGTGTCATTGGTCGAAACCGAAATTCAGATCGTCTGGTACGTGCGCGGCGACGCCATTGTGGGGCGCGATTATGACAAGGAAACGCTGACATGGCTGTGGAATGTAACCTCACAGGATGACGAACGTATCATCCGCCACAATCAGGAAGGCGTGAATTCGCACCGCTTTGTGCCGGGCCCGCTATCGGAAATGGAATGGGGTATTGAGGATTTCTATCACAGCTATCTCGCGATGATTTAGGCGTTATGAACCGCACCAAAGACCTTCGCGGGTAAGATCATCAGTGGCCAGCCGGATGCCTTGTTCCAGCAGATCGAACATTTCGTCGATCTGGTCGGCTGTTATGATCAATGGCGGCGAAAACACGCACATGTTGACGATGGGCCGCACCAGCAGGCCCAGTTCCTGACAACGCACATCAATGCGCCCGCCAACCGTGTAATCCAACGCCAGCGGGTCCTGTGAATTCGCATCGGCCACACATTCAACACAGCCCATCAACCCCATGCCACGGGTATCGCCGACGATGGGCAATTTGCGCAGATCATGCAGCCGCTGCTGAAAATATGGCGTGACGGCGCGGACATGTTCCAGAATGCCTTCGTCTTCAAATATCCGGATGTTTTT
Source organism: Granulosicoccus sp. (assembly GCA_047623555.1). GTDB lineage: Bacteria > Pseudomonadota > Alphaproteobacteria > Rhodobacterales > Rhodobacteraceae > NORP181. The sequence goes on along the minus strand of JBLHMP010000006.1, from coordinate 62,196 downwards.
GAGCGCCACGGCGGCACTGACCGGATGCCCCGAATAGGTATAACCATTGCTGAACGTCGCGTCTTTGCCCGCCTCCACCACATCGGCGATCAACCGGTCCGAAAAAATCGCCGCCCCCATCGGAATATAGCCAGAGGTCATGCCCTTGGCGCAGGTGATGATGTCCGGCGTGATGCCAAACACATCGTCTGAGGCAAACCAATGCCCCAAGCGGCCAAAGCCAGTCACCACTTCGTCCGAGATATAAAGCACATCATAGCGGCGGCAGATTTCAAGACAGCGTTTGTGATAGCCTTCTGGCGGCACGATGACCCCACCCGACGACAGGATCGGTTCGGCAATAAAAGCGGCAACTTTGTCGGCCCCGAGGCTGGTGATGGCATTTTCCAGATCGGCGATTGTCTGCTCCAGAAAGTCGCTAACCGACATGCCGTCAGGGCGACGATAGGGGTTCACATCTGGCAGGAAATGCGCCAGATTATGCGCCACATCCATCCAACCCTTGTCACGTTCCTTGCCGCTTACGGTGGCGGCCAGATAGGTGCTGCCGTGATAGGCTTTTTGCCGGGAAATCACCAATTTCTTGTCGGGTTGTCCCAACACATTGTTGCGGTAATGGACAAAGCGCAAGGCACTGTCCACCGCCGTTGACCCGCGGGTTGTAAAGAACACCGTATTCAGATCGCCAGGTGTGCGCGCGGCAATTTCATGGGACAGTTCGGCGGTCACTGAATTGGCGTTGTTGAAAGGCGAGCAATAGCCCAATTGCATCGCCTGATCGGCCATCGCCCGGGCCAGATCGGTCCGGCCATAACCAAGTTGAACGCACCACATGCCACCCGGCCCGTCCAACAACCGCTTGCCACCCTCGGAATAAACGTAAATGCCTGCGGCCTTTTCTACAAAGGTTCGGGATTGGTCATGAACCGTCGCAGAGTTCTCCCACGGGTGCAGCACATTTTCGCCGTCTCATTCCCGTAATGTGTCGAAACCATCTCTGTTCGTCGGCATATCAGTCCCCATTCGCATCTCGTCAGGCTATTGATATACCATAAATGGATGATCGTCCATTTATGGTTTTGCCAGTTTCACTGGAAAGACAGACAACCCAAAACCAGTGGTGCTTTGTCGACGTGTCGCAATTCTGTCTCGCTTTGTTCAATGGCCTGTTACCAAACGCCCGTAACGTTAAGGGACATCACAGTCATTCACGGAGCTTTCACTATGCCACGAATTTCGTTCTCTCGCCGCCAAACACTAATGGGGGGTGCCGCATTTGGTGCCTCATTGGCTCTGCCTTCACTCTCGCGCGCACAGTCGCGCCCTGTTCAGACCCACGGAATCATGTCCGGCGATGTCGCACATGACGGTGCGGTCATCTGGGGACGTCCGACCGAGAATCAAAAGGCGCCGAAACCCTAGATGAATACCGCGGGCAGCATCTGATAACTGGACGGACAAGAACGCGCAGGCGTTCAACGCCTCTGTCCCGATGACCGCTATACGGTCAAATCGTTGCAGGTTCCGTCCTGCCGTTCGGCGAGGGCGTTTCACGTAATGATGCCAACGCGGCGGATTTTGGCCGAACCAACCCAGATGCTCTGACGCATCAAGATCAATCAGAGGTTTGCGCACAGCAAAGGGAATCGGCTTGCTATCAAAAACCACGGCATCAGATGGACCTGCCAAAACAGGCAGGCCTAATACACCATTATAAAATGGTTTTGGCGGCGTCGAGGTCTTGGGCTTGAATGCCAATAAAGTCGGGACCTGTCAGATGGGGCATGTCTTGTTCCTTGGATGAATATGTAACCTTATATTATGAGCCACTCATCGGAACGCCAGGAACTGGGATATCTCCTGAAATCGGCACAACAAGCGCTGCGCCGAAAAAGGGATGATGGGTTGCGGTCCCTCGGCCTGACCGTTTCGCAATATGCGGTGTTGGCAGAGCTTTGTAACAACCCCGGACAATCAAATGCCGACTTGGCGCGCAAGGCGTTTATCACCGCGCAATCCATGCAGCGTGTTTTGGCCAATTTGGAGAAATCCGAACTGATCCAGAGGAGCAACGACGAAAATCACGGACGCCGCCAGCCCTCTCAATTGACATTGAAAGGGAGCGATATGCTGGCCAGGGCCGAAGGTATCGCCACAGAAATAGAAGCAAAGTTCGCCAACGCGATCCACCCACTTACCAACATACAGGTGGCGACCCTGTTCCAACGCATCCGACAGGAATTTTCCTGAGCCTGGTTTCGATGCTCCTACATATCGAAAACAATCACTTGGCGAATGGCCTCACCGTTCGCCAAACGCTCAAACCCTTCGTTAATCTCAGAAATATTTAGCCTGTGGGTCATCAGCTTTTCGACAGGAAACTTTCCCTGCTGCATCAAATGTGCGAAACGCGGGATGTCTCGTATTGGGACGCACGAGCCGACATAAGACCCCTTTAATGTGCGTTCTTCTGTAGTGAGTGACACCGCGGGAAAGCTAAGTTTTGCATCTGGGTTCGGCAGGCCAGCAGTGACAGTCGTGCCGCCACGACGTGTTATATCATAGGCAAATTGCAATGCCGGAACCGCACCAGCCAGATCAACAGCGACATCAACCCCGCCATTGGTCCAGCCTTTGACAGTCTTCACGGCATCATCGTCTCGCGGATCAATTGTATGGGTCGCACCGAGATCAAGTGCCATTTCCCGTTTGCTTTCGTTGATATCAGCCGCAACAATTGTACCGGCTCCGGCGGCCACAGCGCCCAAAAGACCGGCCAAACCAACACCTCCGAGTCCTACAATAGCGCAGGATTGTCCTACTTTTAGTCCACCAGAATTCAACACCGCCCCGGCGCCAGTAAGAACAGCACAGCCCAGCAACGCCGCCCGATCCAGAGGAATGCTCTTGTCGATTTTCACGCAGGAATTTTCGCTCATGACAGCATGGGATGAGAACGCTGAGACGCCCATGTGATGCCCGATGTGTGCCCCTTCAACCGAGATTTTTACATCTCCATTTAGCAGCGTGCCGTTTGCACCAGCGACGGCCCCTGGTTCGCAAAGAGCGGGGCGCCCTTCTGCGCAAGGAACGCAATGACCGCAAGACGCGATGAACACCATGACAACGTGATCGCCAACAGCAAAGCGCGTTACGTCGGGGCCAACGGCCTGGACGACGCCAGAGGCTTCATGCCCTAACGCCAAAGGCGTTTCGCGAGGGCGATCCCCATTGATGACCGACAAATCAGAATGACACAGCCCGGCAGCCGCAATTTTCACCAGGAGCTGCCCAGAGCTTGGCGCTTCCAGATCAGCCTCAACGATTTCGAGCGGGCGGCTTTTGGTGTAAGGCCGTGCGGCCCCAACTTTGCGCAGCAAGGTGATTTGGGCTTTCATTTATTCACTTTCAAATTGGGTGATCAGATAGCGTGTCTCGCTCGTTGAGAGCAGTATCATGGTTTTCAATATATCACCCCGTTTGATGACAAACAGATCATCAAGCAAGGTACTCTGAGTGCGCAGAGACGGAATCCGAAGGAAGCACAGACAAGACCTTCATTCTTGCTTTACCTTCGCGCCGCGCCTAAATTTTATGTAAATTCCTGATGTACCGCCTAATTTGTGGGCATCCTGAGGTGAAACCCGCAAAATGGAGCGCCGTGCATGATGGCATTCGGTCGATTAAAGGTATCTTTGACTCCATCCCCCACGATGGTCACACGCCGAGCGCCTATCTTGAAAGCCTGCCAATCGGCCTGAAAGGCGCGCAAATTGTCGTTGGCTCTGAGGTCCGGGGCTAAGGCATAATTCCCCGCCCTGCTCCAGTCGCAGGGTGACTCCCACCGTATTTTATCCAGATCAAAGGCTACCCACACCCGCCATCGACCCAGACACATTGGATGCAGACGCCCGTCGCACCCACAGCCTTACGCGGATCAACAAGGCAGGCCCGTGGTTTCAGGCTCTACGCGGCGACCAAGTTTGCGGTAGAGGGCGCAACCGAGTCCTTGGCACATGAACTGGCGCCGCTTGGTCTCCTGGTGACATTGATCGAACCTGGCGCGTTCCGCACAGATTTCTATGGCTGTTCGCTCCAGAGGGTCCAAACCACAATCGCTGACTACGCAGCTACGGCCGGTAAACGCTGCACAACACTGCGGCAAGGTTCTGGACAACAGCCCGGTGATCCACGCAAAGCTGCCGAGGCAATTTGCGATATTGATGGGTTACCGGATGCGCCGCTATGCCCTCTTTTGGGCAATGAGGCGGTCGATCTTGTCAAAGACAGATTTGCGGCCCGTCAGGCCGAGCAACAGAAATGGGAAAAAACCTCGCGCCACTGATTTTGACGACTAGGGGCCGCCGCGCGTGGCTTTTTGCGAGTAAACCGCGCGCCAGACCACTGCGTTTTACCAATGGCCAGAATTGCGACCCTCTCGGGCACGCACGCATATCCTGCCGGGCAGCTGCTATTTATCGTCAACAAACCCCCAAAATCACTCAGGCACAGGCATAAACGGACGTACCGACCAACGGTGTGCTGGGTGATTTCTGGTGGAAAGCGGTAGCCTTTGAAGCCGGGAAACGTCTTGGATGCTTTTAAAGTGGGATGTCTTCGGCTGAGGCAACGAAACGTCAACTTGACGACACAGTTCAGACTGATAGCTGCGCATCTAAATGGTGCATCTTGAAGGCGGATTAGAGAGCCTCCCTCTTCAAAACCAAAAATGAATATCAATTGGAAGGATCCAAAATGACACATGAAACTGTACTGATGAGGCAATTTGTCAGGTCATCAACGGATTGGAGAAATGTTGCTCTAATCCTGTTTGGTTCTGCGATTATCGCAATCGCCGCACAAATATCGGTGCCAATGTTCCCGGTTCCGATGACCATGCAAACACTTGCCATCTCGGTCATAGGCTTAACGTTCGGCGCAAGGTTGGCTGGCCTGACCTTGCTTGCCTATCTTGCAGAAGGCGCATTGGGCTTGCCGGTATTTGCCAACGGCAGCGCAGGTTTGCTCAATCTGATGGGCCCAACATCTGGCTTCCTGTGGGGCTTTGTCGGCATGGCATTTTTAACCGGGTGGATGGCAGAACGAGGTTTTTCGCGTGGGGCCGTTCGGTTGTTCTTCGCCGCGTTTATTCCAGCCACGTTGCTTTTCATCCCTGGTGTCTTGGGGCTCTGGGCGCTTACCCCCTTGGATTTTTCCGGCGCATTCAACGCTGGTGTTCTCCCGTTCCTTGTCGGGGATGTTGTGAAATCTGTTCTCGCCACATTGGTTGTTGTCGGTGGCTTGGCAGCTGTGAAAAAGCGTAAAGAAAGCTAATCCTTTCAGATACCTCCGCGATTACGTCGCGGAGGTATCTGACAAGGGTCGGGGCTCATGGCCAGAATAATTGGTATCGTCACGTTGACGATACCATTCAGACTGTTAGCTGGATTGCCGTCACTGGGTGGCAGATTCGCCTGACCAAGTTCGGGATGCCGGGCAAACCGTACTTCGAGACCAAAGGTGTTGTCATACTGCGACGGACCAAATGTGCCCGCATGCAAGGGGCCCGAGACGAGCTCTCAAAAACCGCGCGGACTGGGGGGGTAGTGATGCGCCGCAGTATAATGCACATCGACCGTCAACCAGACTGTTTTCAGGATTTCCGCAGTTTTGATGAAATACAAAACAGCGGCAATGTCTTTTTCGCGTCCCAACACCGGACCATCACTGTTTGATGAGTATCCATATTGGTGTCACCGTCACGCACCATCATGCCGATCAGCATATCTGTTCGTCAGATGCGCATGCGCGGCACGTCGTGCGGGTCGAGCCGTAGTTCGATCAGGACAGGACGAGCGCGGGTCTCGATCGCCGCAAGCGCGGTTTCCAGTTCGTCGTTGTTATGCACGGCGATCCCCTGACCGCCAAGCGAGGTGGCGACTTCGGCAAAAGAGGGCCAGTGGAATTCCGTCAGGCTCGGGTCCATTTTACGGTCGAGAAACTGGATATGTTCGGCGCCATAGGCCGAGTCGTTCGCGACGATAACAATAAGATCGAGGCCAAGGCGCACCGCCGTATTGAATTCGTTGATGCCGCCCATCATAAAACCGCCATCACCAGTAAACAGCACCACCGGGCGATCCGGCGCCGCCAGACTCGCGCCGATGGCCTCTTGCAGGCCAATTCCGATAGAGCCAAAATTCGTAGTCGCAACAAAGCTTTGCGGACTGGGAACCGAAATGCGGCACCACACTTCGGTCATGAACCGCCCGCCGTCAGTGACGAGGATACGATCGTTTGGCAGCGCCTGTTCAAGCCGTTCCAGCGCGTGGACAAAGTTCACTAATCCATCGGCCGTCTTATTCGATCCCACAGGATGCGTGGTGAGGGTTTTAATGTCCAATTCACGGGTAAAGCCGCTCGCAGGGATCTCGGCCTCATCCAGCCAATACAGAATGGTCTCGGCGGTCAGGCCCGCATCGGCCACAAGGGCTGCATCAGGATGCAGTCCGCCACCGATGGCCGTTGGTTCGACATCGACCTGCACGATCCGCTTGTCCTTCATCAATTTGCCCCGATCCGTGGTGAAATCATGCAAGCCGGTGCCGAAACAAACAATACAATCTGATTGGGCAATCAGTTCATACGCCGCAGGCGTGGACAGCGTGCCAAAAATGTCGATGTTATAGGGATGCTCGTTAAACAACCCCTTGGCCTTTAACGTCGTGGCAAGCGGTGCCTCGAGCCGATCAGCCAGCCGGATCAACTGATCCCGCGCTGCGACTGCACCGGCACCGGCCAGAATCAGCGGGCGGCGCGCCGAGGCGATCATGCCGATGGCCTCATCCAGAATGTCGCCCTGGGCCACGCCACCCGGTGCGGTGAACACGTCAAGCACCCGAGATTCATACGCCTCCTCTTGCCACATAAAGTCGGCCGGCATGTTCAGAACGATAGGGCGGCGTTCGACCTGTGCGCGATAAAAGGCCCGCGCGACGTCCATGCCAACGGTGTCGGGCGCGCGCAGTTGCTCAAACCCCGCGCCGGTCGCCTTGACCAATTCACGCTGGTCAATACTTTGCAAATGGCGCGGGCTGTCCACCGGCGTGTCTCCGGCCAAAAGAACCATCGGTATATGCCCGCGCGCGCCTTCGGTCAGTGCTGTCATGCAATTGGTCAAGGCCGGGCCGTGGGTCACCGTTGCAACGCCTGTTTTCCCCGCGACATGGGTATAGGCCAGCGCCATCAGCACCGAACTGCCTTCATGCGCCGCCGGGACAAACCGTCCACCACAGTCGCGCACAAAGCTGTCCACCATAAAGAGGTTGGCGTCGCCCATCAGCCCGAACATCGTATCGACCCCGTGGTCGCAGGCGGCGCGGGCAATAATCTGATAGACGTGCATATTGCTACTCATCGGTGTTCTCTCCTGTCGCGGTTTCATCCCTAATAGCCGAATACGCACGCGTAAAATGCGCAATCAGGGTGGGTTTGTGACGGAACTATGCGGATAATGACGGGGAAAATCACAAATCATGCGAGAACCTCGCGTGAAACTTTGCAGCCCTATATACCCAGAGCTTATCCTGATGTTCTTTCGCAGCCTATCCGTAGCCGCACGGATGAAGTTGTCGATGTTGACCTTGATTTCACGGCTCCCAACAAGGGGGTCAAGCGTGCTGCTAGTCGACTGAGACAAGGCGGAACTGCCGATTAATGCTGCTATAAAAAACGCAGCAACAGCCAAGGTTGTCTGGGAAAATCGTTTACGACAAAATTATCCTGTTCACGTTGTTGGTTTGTTTGTCAGTCGATCAGCGTCAAATCATTGGGCCTCCATGTCAATTCTACCTGCCGTTTGATAAGATCATTGTAGGTTTTTGAGCATTAATCCGGCTTGATTTAAGTCAGAAAATAAGTCGGAAAATCGCGCCAAAGCATTCGGCCCCATTTTGCGAAATTTCTTGGCAAGAATACTACGACTTTATCTGCTCGGTAAGCTTCGGCACAGCCAACAGCGAAAGCCTTCATTCCGCCCGACGTGTTTGGCACGAGCGACCGCTTTGGGGCGTCGCGTGACTTTGCAAAGTTCACTCTTTGCGCATTGCTGCCATCTGTTCATCATACAGCATCGGTCAATATGGGTCGAAATCACTCTCATTGGATCAATATTCTGACCGAAGTGTCAAAGATGTTTAGTGTTTCACAAAACCACCTTGATAACGACCACCTTGACTCATCCCCCCCTAGCGCCTAAATCGCCTGCTACATCCGGAAGAGTTAAACCTTCCGGTCCCCGGCATGTTCGGGGATCGCCCCCCACCAGCGTGTTACGCCCGTGGGGGCAATTGCGTATTCAACCGTTGGTCCCCACATAAGGCCGACACATGTAACTGATGCAGGAGGCCGCTGGCCCATGTTTGAAAATCTGTCCGAACGTCTGTCTGGCGTCTTTGACCGGCTGACCAAACAAGGTGCGTTGTCCGAGGATGACGTCAAAACCGCCCTGCGTGAGGTCCGCGTGGCGCTGCTTGAGGCCGATGTCTCGCTGTCTGTCGCCCGTGATTTTGTCAAAGCCGTACAAGACAAGGCCACCGGGCAGTCGGTAACCAAATCGGTTACGCCCGGCCAGCAGGTCATCAAAATCGTGCACGATGCGCTAATCAACGTGCTGACTGGCGACCAGGACGTTGGCCCGCTGAAAATTGACACGCCGCCCGCGCCGATCCTGATGGTTGGCCTGCAAGGGTCCGGTAAAACCACAACAACTGCGAAACTCGCCAAACGGTTCAAAGACCGCGACGGCAAGCGCGTGTTGATGGCGTCGCTTGATACCAACCGCCCCGCCGCAATGGAGCAACTGGCGATTCTTGGCGCTCAGATCGGCGTCGACACGCTGCCGATTGTCAAAGGCGAGGACCCGATTGCCATTGCCAAACGCGCCAAAACACAGGCCGCGTTGGGTGGCTATGACATCTATATCCTTGATACCGCTGGCCGCTTGCATATCGACGCTGAACTGATCGCGCAGGCCGCTGCCGTGCGTGACGTGGCCAAACCGCGTGAAACGCTGTTGGTTGTGGATGGCCTGACCGGACAGGATGCCGTCAACGTTGCCACCGAATTTGACGACAAAATCGGCGTGACTGGCGTGGTTCTGACCCGGATGGACGGTGACGGGCGCGGTGGCGCGGCGCTGTCGATGCGCGCGGTGACCGGCAAGCCGATCCGCTATGTCGGCCTTGGCGAAAAACTCGACGCGCTTGAAACGTTTGAGGCCGAGCGTATTGCCGGCCGTATCCTTGGCATGGGCGACATTGTTGCGCTGGTCGAAAAGGCCCAGGAAACCATCGAGGCCGAACAGGCCGAACGCATGATGCGCCGCATGTCCAAAGGTCAGTTCAACATGAACGACCTGAAAATGCAGCTTGAGCAGATGATCAAGATGGGCGGCATGAAGGGCATGATGGGCATGATGCCTGGCATGGGTAAAATGGCCAAGCAGGTGGAAAACTCCGGCTTTGACGACAAAATGCTGACCCACCAGATTGCGCTGATCCAGTCGATGACCAAACGCGAACGTGCCAATCCGAAATTGCTGCAGGCGTCGCGCAAAAAGCGCATCGCCAAGGGTGCCGGTTTGGAAGTGTCCGATCTGAACAAGCTGCTGAAAATGCAGCGTCAGATGGGCGACATGATGAAAAAGATGGGCAAAGGTGGCATGCTGAAACAAGCTCTCAAAGGCATGTTCGGCAAAGGCGGCGTACCAGCTGACATGGGCGCGGATATGGCTGGCGGTATGGACCCCAAGATGATGGAAGCTGCGGCCAAACAGATGGGCGGCAGATTGCCCGGCATGGGTGGCGGCATGGGTGGCGGCATGGCTCTGCCTCCCGGTCTGTCCGGGTTTGGGAAAAAGAAGTGATACCCGCCTGATGCAAATCCCCACCCTCACCACAGAACGTCTGACTCTGCGCCCACTTAGAGCAGCAGATTTTGACGTGTTCGCCGAATTTTTTGCGTCGGACCGGGCCAAATTCGTTGGCGGCCCGGCAACGCGCGAACAATCGTGGCGGATGCTGGCGGTTGAAATCGGTCATTGGTCGCTGCGTGGCTATGGCCGTTGGGCAGTTGAGGAAACCAAATCCGGCCTGTTCGTTGGTGTCATTGGTCCGTGGAACCCCGAAGGCTGGCCCGAACCCGAAGTCGGCTGGGATCTGATGGCCGGTTTTGAGGGCAAAGGTTTCGCCACCGAGGCCGCCACTGCCGCACTGACCTATGTGTTTGAAACGCTTGACTGGCCCACAGCCATCAGCCTTGTTGCAACTGGCAACGACGGCTCGCGTCGTGTTGCCCAGCGCCTTGGCGCCGAACAGGACGGGATGTTCACGCATCCGCGCTTTGGCCTGCTTGAGGTTTGGCGGCATCCGCGCCCCAACCAGAACGGCGTTGCCACATGACCGCCTTTAACATCCCCACACTGGAAACCGAACGGCTGATCCTGCGCGGCCCCAAACCGGCCGATTTTCGGGCGATTGCCAATTTCTTTGGCTCGGATCGCTCGCGGTTTGTTGGCGGCCCAAAGCCCATTGGCGGGGCTTGGCAATTCCTGACAATGATGACCGGACATTGGCAAATGCGCCAGTTCGGCATGTGGGTGATCACCGAAAACCACGATGATACGGGTCTTGGAGATACGGGCCTCGGACTGGTTGGGTTTTATTATCCGGTGGGTTGGCCGGAACGTGAAATCGGCTGGCATATCTGGTCGGAAGAAACCGAAGGCAAAGGCTATGCCTTTGAGGCCGCCCAAGCCGCGCTTGACCATGCTAAAACCGTGCTGAACTGGACCACTTTGGTCAGCTATATCGCGCCGGACAACGCGCGCTCGATTGCGCTGGCTGAACGCCTTGGCGCCACGCCAGATACCGCCGCAAACCTGCCCGAAACGGGCGACTGTGCCTGCTATCGTCATCCTATGGGCGAGGCCGCCTGATATGACCGATCTGCATATCCCAACCCTGACCACAGACCGGCTGACCCTGCGTTGCCCGCGTATGTCAGACTTTGAGGCCTATGCCGCATTCCGCATGGGGCCACGGTCGCAATTTATCGGTGGGCCAAACACCCGTGACGATTGCTTTACCAAGCTGGGTGAGATCATCGGACACTGGCAATTGCGCGGTTTTGGTCGCTGGCTGGTGGCGGATCGTACAACCGATGAACCGCTTGGTATCGTTGGCCTTTACCATCCCGAAGACTGGCCAGACCGTGAAATCGCCTGGTCGCTTTTTGATGCGGGGCTTCGCCGTGGTGTCGCCTCTGAGGCCGCGCTTGCGGCACGCGAATACGCCTATACCACCCTTGGCTGGACAACCGCCACCAGCCTGATTGCGCCCGACAACAGCCGCTCGATCGCCTTGGCCAAACGCCTTGGCGCCACGTTTGAGCAGACCTATGCCCACCCAACACTGGGCGATATGCAAATCTGGCGCCACCCCGCAGCAAAGGACATCGCACATGACTGACGCCATAACCCGCGCCGCTGATCTGCTGAAAGAGCACCGCGACAGCATTGACCGGCTGGACGCGATCCTTGTCTATACGCTGGGCGAGCGATTTAAACACACACAGGCTGTTGGGAAACTGAAAGCCGAACACGACCTTCCCGCGTCCGATCCTACCCGCGAAGCCGCGCAGGTCGAACGCCTAGAAGACCTGGCTGTCCGGGCCAATCTTGACCCGGATTTTGCCAAGGATTTCCTGAATTTCATCATTCAGGAAGTCATACAGCACCACAAGAAACACAAATCGTAGGGTGGGTGATAACCCACGTGCCCTGAACCCAAGCCATTCATTAGGAGAATCAAACAATGGCCATGAAAATCCGTCTTGCCCGTGGCGGCAGCAAAAAACGCCCTTTCTATCGCATCGTAGCGGCCGACAGCCGTATGCCACGCGATGGTCGCTTTATCGAAAAGCTGGGCACCTATAACCCATTGCTGCCAAAAGACAGCGAAGAGCGCGTGAAAATGGATATCGAACGCATCCAATACTGGCTGGGTCAGGGCGCACAGCCGACCGACCGTGTTGCCCGTATGTTAGAGGCAGCTGGCGTGCGCGAAAAAGCCGCCCGCAACAACCCGATCAAGGGTGAGCCAGGTAAGAAAGCCAAAGATCGCGTCGAAGAGAAAGCAGCCAAAGCTGCCGTCGCAGCCGAAGCCCCTGCCGAAGACGCAGCCGCTGAATAAGTAAAAGGAGCTGCGGCACATGGATTCGTTTTCGGATGAATTTGAAATGCAGCTAACCCAGTTGATGCGGCTCCGGCGTGATGTACGTCGGTTCCGCACCGACCCGGTTGACGAGGCACTGGTAACCCGGTGCCTCGACACCTTTCGGCTGGCCCCTTCGGTGGGCCTGTCCGAACCTTGGCGGATCGTGCGGGTTCAATCCCCTGACGCCCGCGCCGCCGCATTGAGGAATTTCAAAACCGCCAACACCCAGGCCCTCACCGGGTACGAGGGCGACAAGGCCGAACACTATAGCCAGTTGAAACTGACAGGCATGGTGCAAGCGCCTGTTCAGATTGCCGTTTTCTGTGATGATTCCACGACCAAAGGCCATGGGTTGGGCGCACAGACCATGCCCGAAACCCGGCGCTATTCGGTGGTTGGCGCCATCACCCTGATGTGGCTGCGCGCCCGTGCGTTGGGGCTGGGAATGGGCTGGGTGTCGATCATGGACCCTGCCCAACTGAACCGCGATCTGCGGGTATCCAAAGACTGGTCCCTGGTGGCCTATCTTTGCCTTGGCTGGCCCGAGAGCGTATCGACCACCCCCGAGTTGGAAACCCTGAACTGGGAACAACGCCGCGACGGTCTACCTGTGGAAATCCGGTAAATCGCCCTGATACTGCGCCCGGTCCGAACCATCGCCATAATCCTTATCGCCTTTTTGGCGGGCATTCTTTATGAGCGCAGCATACACAGCGACAAGTGTTTGGATCGCGGTGGTCAAATTGATGATGGCGTTTGCCACGGAGGCTCTTGATGTCCGATGATATGATTTGCGTCGGTACCATTTTTGGTGCCTTTGGGGTGCGCGGCGAAGTGCGGTTGAAAAGCTATTGCGCCACTCCCGAAGATATCGAAACCTATTCGCCATTGCTGTCTGAGGATGGCACGCACAGCTATGCGATCAGCCTTATCGGTTCGGTCAAGAGCGGGTTCACGGCCCGACTGGCAGGGGTCACCACCAAAGAACAGGCCGATGCCATGCACGGTGTACGCCTGTTTGCGCGGCGTGATCAGTTTCCATCGTTACCAGATGATGAATATTACCACACCGATCTCACCGGGCTTGAGGTGCTGGACACCGGCGGCAAGCTGCTTGGCCACGTCAAATCGGTGCAAAACCACGGCGCGGCGGATCTGTTGGAAATCCACCACCCCGCATTGAAAGACACTGTTCTGCTGCCCTTCACCCTCGCGGTTGTCCCAACAGTTGACCTCGCCTCAGGGCGCATTATTGCAGATCCGCCTGACGGTCTGTTCTGATGTTTGAACGCAACAGCAGGTCCGGTTTGGCCCTGATGTTTGCGCCTTTATATGCCGGCCCGCTGGCGGCCGGCTGGTCGGCGGCCCCGCCTGTGACTTTGGCCATATTCGCCGCCGTTTTTTTCCTGATCCAGTTGCGCTTTGGTCGCGATGAAACACAGGGGTTGCCCGCTCAGATCATCGTGCTGGTGTTGCTGGCGCTTGCGCAGATTGGCGTCGTTTTGATGACCTACGGGGTTGGAATGGGGCTGGCGATGGTAACCGGTACGCTGCCATTGCCGATCTGGTTTCCGCTGGCCCTGACCGGGTGCAGCGCCGCAATTGGCGCTTTGCGGTATCGCTATGCTCAGGATGACGCGGCCATGCTAGAGCTGATCGAACGCACCGTTAACACGCTGGAAACCGGCGCGCCCTTTGACGTCGATCCACATCGATATGCTGGCCTGCTTGCCAAGATCACCAAAGGCCTGCGCGATGATCCGACCCCACAAGCGCATCTGGGCCTCGCACTAGAGCAAATATTAGAGAGCGGCGATCCGGTTGTTCTGGCCGAACTGACAGCGCTGATCGAAACGCTTTTGAACCAAAACGCCCCGGCCGACGCATTGCCGTCCTCGCAAACCCTGATAACTAAGGCCAAACAGTTTCCGACCCTAAGCCCGCTGATTACACGCGTGCAAAACCGCGAAACAGCCCCGACCGAAACACCCACAGGAGACCACAGGTGACTGATACACCCCAACGCCCAAACCGTTCATTTGGCCGCAAAACCATCAGTACATCGCTGACCCCACGTGAACTGATCACGCCAACACCCGACCTGATTGGCGTGTGGAAAGCCACCGTAATCACCCTGTTCCCCACCGCATTTCCCGGCGTTTTGGGCGAGAGCCTGACCGGCAAAGCATTGCAAGAGGGCCTGTGGCAGTTCAACGCTATCGACCTGCGCCGCTTTGGCCGCGGCAAACACCGCAATGTCGACGATACACCGGCGGGTGGTGGCGCCGGTATGGTCCTGCGCCCAGACGTTCTGGGCGAGGCGATCGAGGCGGCGCAGGCCATGGCTCCGACCAGCCCGATGATTTACCTAAGCCCGCGCGGCAAACCGATGACGCAGGCGCTAATGCAATCGCTTGCCGCTGGGCCCGGCGTTACGTTGCTTTGCGGGCGGTTTGAGGGCGTCGATGAACGCGTGTTGGACCATTACAACATCCAAGAGGTGTCATTGGGTGATTTCGTCATGACCGGTGGCGAGATCGCAGCACAGGCGCTGATTGATGCGACCGTACGATTGATCCCGAATGTGCTCGGCAATCACGAATCCACGGTCGAGGAAAGTTTCTCGTCCGGCCTGCTCGAGCATCCACAATACACCCGGCCAGCAGAATGGAACGGGCGCACCATCCCCGATGTTTTGATGTCTGGCCACCACGGGAAGGTCGCCCAATGGCGTCAGGACCAGTCAGAGGCAATAACCAAACAGCGGCGTCCTGATTTGTGGGCGCGCCACCTTGGCGACAAAGCCAACGATTAAAGCGCGGCCTGCGCAGCAGCACAAAACGCATAGCGAAGGAAAAGACGACCACACACGTACTACTTTCATAATCGAAACCGACAGGGCCTTCGTATGATACTGAAAGTAGCCATACCGGCAGCCGGCATTGCCCTCGTCGCATCAACGGTATTCCGGATCACGCGACCGGCAACTTTCCGAACGCCCACAACCCCAACCGCATTCGGGCGCAGAACACCAAAGCCTGCATCCCGCTGGCGCCGCAAAAGGGCAGCACCCCGACCCCGGCGCGCACCACCGGCATTGCGTTGAACGGCGTGCTGATCCGCCCCGGAACCGCCGGCTATTACGACCCTAGGCCCGCAAAGGGCACTCACAACGACCCGTTTCAAAGTGGCGCGTTGAGGCGATGTTTGCCGGTAAAAACCTAGGCATCGATAACAACAACGCCCATGTTGATAAACGCGGATGGTTTTGCCATCCATTACGTCGGCGACAAGACCCGTTCCAGCTAAATGCTGAAATCTGGCATGCGACCCAGCGGACCCAAAGACCCCGGCGGTGCCTATGACGGACAGTATGTCCAAGATTGGGAATATGTGCGCGGTCTGGGCAATCTGAACGACTGCAACGGCGCGATGTTAGGTGGTGAATACGTCTATTTCGTCACCGACGCCTACCCGTTTTATCCCCGGTGTTTGTATGGGACGAAAATTACCAAATCCGGTGATAAGAATTGGGCTGGGATTCTTGTAAATTTTCGACGCTTCACCAAACCAGTTAGCGTTGCCAATATGTCTTCAACTGCCCCCTTGCCCCATCCCTGATTCCCCCCTATACGAGCGCAAGTTCGGAATCGCCCAAACGCGGCTCCGGGCCTTCGGTCTATTGTTATTGCGGTGTCCCTAGTCTTCTTCGGCCTGACAGCACCTTACATGCGACCAGCACTAAGGAACAGACGATCTGATCTCTGGCGGGCACTGCGGTGAACCCGATGAAGACCAAAGCTCTTGGATCGCACAAATTCTTCGTGGAACAACCACGAGCCATTTAGGAGTATAGCGATGAACCTGATCGCACAGCTAGAGGCGGAACAAATTGCCGCCCTGGGGAAAGACATCCCCGACTTTAAGGCCGGAGACACCATTCGTGTTGGTTTTAAAGTAACCGAAGGCACCCGCAGCCGGGTGCAGAACTATGAAGGCGTTTGTATTGCCCGCAAAGGCGGCTCCGGTATCGCCGGTGCATTCACAGTTCGCAAAATTTCGTTCGGCGAAGGTGTGGAACGTGTGTTCCCGCTGCACTCCGCCAACGTCGACAGCATCACTGTCATCCGCCGTGGTCGCGTTCGTCGCGCCAAGCTGTATTATCTTCGCACCCGTCGCGGTAAATCCGCACGTATCGTCGAAGATACACATTACAAACCTAAGAAGTAAGGAGCGGACAGATGAGAAAAGACCTGCATCCCGAATATCACACGATCGACGTAAAAATGCTCGACGGCAACGTTATTCAGATGAAAACCACTTGGGGCAAAGAAGGCGACGTCATGACGCTGGATATCGACCCATCGGTACACCCGGCCTGGACCGGCGGCGGCACACGCCTGCTGGACACTGGCGGACGTGTTTCCAAGTTCAAGAAA
Organism: Granulosicoccus sp.; assembly: GCA_047623555.1. Classification (GTDB taxonomy): domain Bacteria; phylum Pseudomonadota; class Alphaproteobacteria; order Rhodobacterales; family Rhodobacteraceae; genus NORP181. The sequence goes on along the minus strand of JBLHMP010000006.1, from coordinate 45,482 downwards.
AAGTACGAAGGTCTGGGTTTTTAATCCAAACCATCCACGAAACGATGATCAAAGGCTGCCCATGCCGTGGCAGCCTTTTTTGCTTGGCCGTCTTGTGATACCACCCTGTGATATACGTGTGACCGCCCCAAATCAGAAAAGCCAAACATGAAACAAGCTCTTGCAGATACCCTCGCGCAGCGTGGTTACGACAAACTGACACCGGTTCAGGAAGCGGTATCAAACCCCGAACTGAATGGATCAGATCTGTTGGTCTCGGCCCAGACCGGATCAGGCAAGACCGTTGGTTTTGGTCTGGCCCTTGCCCCGACATTGTTGGGCGAGGCTGAGTCATTCAGTTCCGCAAACGCCCCATTGGCGTTGATCATCGCACCAACCCGCGAACTGGCGATGCAGGTGAAACGCGAATTGACCTGGCTGTATGCCAAGACCGGGGCCGTTGTGGCATCCTGTGTCGGCGGTATGGACATGCGCGATGAACGCCGTTCCCTGTCACGCGGTGCCCACATCGTTGTGGCAACTCCGGGACGCCTGCGCGATCACATCACGCGCAAATCGATTGACCTAAGCGAAGTGAAAGGCGTGGTTCTGGATGAAGCAGACGAGATGCTTGATCTTGGTTTCCGCGAGGATCTTGAATTTATTCTGGCCCAATCGCCAGACACTCGCCGCACGCTGATGTTTTCCGCCACAGTGCCACGTGGCATCGCCAATCTGGCCAAAAGCTATCAAAAAGACTCGGTTCGGGTGACCACAGTTGCCGAGACTTCGCAGCATTCCGACATTGAATACAAACTGATGAACGTCGCCCCACGCGACGCCGAAAACGCCATCATCAACGTATTGCGCTATTTTGAGGCGCCCAATGCCTTGGTTTTTGCCAACACCCGCGCGATGGTGAACCGGCTAACGACCCGCCTGTCCAATCGTGGGTTTTCGGTTGTACCACTGTCCGGCGAGCTGTCGCAAAACGAACGGACACACGCCTTGCAAGCCATGCGCGACGGACGTGCGCGTGTTTGTGTGGCGACCGATGTTGCGGCGCGCGGGCTGGATTTGCCCAACCTTGATCTGGTGATCCACGCCGAACTGCCCACAAACCACGAGGCATTATTGCACCGTTCTGGCCGCACAGGCCGCGCCGGTCGCAAAGGCGTCAGCGTTTTGATCGTGCCGCCAGCAGCACGCCGCAAAGCCCAGCGCATTTTGCAATCTGCTAAAGTTGTGGCAACCTCTGGCGACGCGCCGTCATCCGAGGCCGTGATGGAACGCGACGAGGCGCGGATGATCGAAGATTCATCCTGGGCCGAAGCCACGACAGACCGTGAAACCGGCACCGTGTCCAAACTGCTTGAAACGTTCAATCCCGAGCAGATCGCCACCGCGTTTCTGCGGATGTACCGATCAAGCCACACAGCCCCAGAAGAGCTTAGCGCAGTTGGCCCAGACACCAATGCAGCGCCACGGGTCGCATTTGGCCCCAGCATCTGGTTCTCGATCACCGGCGGGCGTGCCAAAGGCGCCGAACCGCGCCGGTACCTGCCCATGCTGTGCAAAGCGGGCGATGTGACCCGCGACGACATTGGTGCAATCCGCATCCGGGACACTGAATCCTTTGTCGAAATCCGCAAGGCTGCGGTGGCCGGGTTCCTTAAGGCGCTGGGTGGCAACGCAGAACTGGAACCAGGCGCGGTCCTCAAGCAGCTGGATTCACCACCTGAGCTGGCCAATTCACCACGGCCAAAGTATGTCGAAAAGGGCCAATCTGACCGGCCTGAGCGCACTAGACCTAAACATTCAGCCGCCCCCGTCGAATGGAATGATGCGCCGGAGCCACGTCACAAAAAGCCAAAGCCAGCAGGCAAACCAGCCGGGGCAAAACCAGCCTACGCCAAATCAAACCGCAAGCCGGAACATTTCCGTCCCGAGGGCGTTGTAGAGACCTACAAAAAGAAACCAGGCGCCGGTGCCCCTGACGGCAAACCATCAGGCAAACCAGGCCGCTCCAACAGCACCACACCGGTAGGCAAGGCCAACAGCAAAAAGAACAAGGCACGCCGGGATGCGGCTTCGGGCGGCAAAGGTGGCTCGTCCGCGCCAAAGCGCAACAAGACCTAAACCGTTTCGCCTATAATTTAAGAAAAAACGAACCGGAATTTTTGAAAAATTCCGGTTCGAACCGTTTCTGAGGACACTCAATGCGCCACAGTGCTTTTCATAAGGCGACACACAACATATAGTGCCAACAAAACAAATCTCGGCTTTACGGGCAAAGGACAGTGCATGGCGCATATTATCGTCGTCGGAAATGAAAAAGGCGGTGCGGGCAAATCTACTGTGTCAATGCACATGGCGACTGCGCTCGCGCGGATGGGCCACAAAGTCAGCGCGCTTGATCTGGATTTACGCCAACGCACCCTAGGCCGCTATGTCGAAAACCGACAGGCGTTTATGGAATCCTCGGGCATCAATCTGCCACAAGTCCATTGTCACGACCTGCCCGAGATCGACCCGGCGCAACTCAAACCGGGCGAAAACATCTATGATCATCGCCTGTCTGCTGCCGTTGCACGGCTTGAAACTGACAACGACTTTATCCTGATCGACTGCCCCGGATCGCACACCCGGCTTAGTCAGGTGGCGCATTCGCTGTCTGACACGTTGGTCACACCGCTGAACGACAGTTTCGTTGATTTCGATCTGCTGGCCCGGATTGACCCAGAAGGCGAGAAAATTTTGGGCCCGTCAGTTTATTCCGAAATGGTCTGGAACGCCCGGCAATTGCGGGCGCAGGCCGGATTAAAGCCCATCGACTGGATCGTTGTGCGCAACCGGGTGGCGACACAGCGGATGCTGAACAAGGAAAAGATGGAGCGGGCCATTAAGATGCTGTCCAAACGCATCGGCTTCCGCGTTGCTCCGGGCTTTAGCGAACGGGTTATTTTTCGCGAACTATTCCCACGCGGCCTGACGTTGCTGGACCTCAAAGACATTGGCATAAAGCAGATGAATATCTCCAACGTCGCAGCCCGGCAGGAATTGCGCGAGATGATGAAAGCCTTGAACTTGCCAGGGGTGACGGTTGATTTCTAACACCTTAATTTAGGCTGCTTTCAGCTTCATAAATTGTAAACAGCTCAATGGGCTTGGATACACCACGCAGCATAAAGCGGCCCAACGAAACCAGATCATGATCTTTGACCCTGGCCGCCTGAACGATTGCGTCTGACACAATGATGCGCCGACCCACAGATTTGTGCATACCCGCAATGCGCGCCGTAAGGTTGACCGCAGGCCCAATCACAGTGAAATCAAGCCGGGTTTCCGATCCGATATTTCCATAAAGAATTTCGCCCAGATGCAGCGCCAATGTGAAGTCTGTAAATGGCAACTCTTCGGCTTTGCGCCTGATATTGCGCTTACGCAGATGGTTGCGGATTTGCGTTGCCGACTTCAGGGCTGACTGCGTCGCCAACTGCACATCATCCTGCCCGAAAATGGCCAGCAACCCGTCGCCCATGAACTTTAGGACATTGCCGCCATTTGCCTCGATTAGGGAAACAACCACGCCAAAGTAATCGTTTAACATGGCAATCAATGCCGTACCCGGCGTTTCTTCGGTCAGGCTGGTGAACCCGGTCAAGTCAAAATAGCAGATGACCGCTGTTATCTGTTGCAACGACCCGCGTTGAATTTCGCCCGACAACACCCGATTGCCCGCATCGGCGCCCAAATAGACCGCCAACAGATTCTGCGCCAGCAACAAGTTCGAGGCCGATTTCAGCGCCAACCCCAAAGCTGGCACCGAATGTTTGATCGTTGCGATATCAGCCTCTGAAAACCCGGCCTCGGCATCACTGGACCACGAAACCAATGCACCATCGGGAGGCGCTTTGGGATCAATTTTGACCTCTAAATCGTAAGCTTCAAACAACAGGGCCATGGCCAGATAGTCAGTGCCACCGGCCTGCTTTAGTTCGGTAAAAATCGGAAACGGGGTGTCGCTATCAAGATCAGCGAGTTTTTGCCGAAACTCGAATTTGCTCGTTTCCAGCATGAAATAGAGCGGACTTTTCGTCCAGCGCTCTGCAGGTAAAGTCGTGCGTTCGTAATGTTCTTGTGACACACCGCTGTCGCGCAGCCAATCAAACCCAACACCACCGTAAAGTGGGTGAAAGGCGCGTTCGGCAACATGAAGACGCATCAAAGGAATGCCGCAATCCAACAATTTCTGGCAATACCCCTTCAGCAATTCCTGCTCGGATAGGCCTGCCAACCCCTGCTGAAGCAACCAATCCGCAACCATTGATCCGCGTATTTGGCCGAGGGTCTGGGCGGGGGTCTGGGCGGGGGGCTGGGCTGCTATTTCGTGTGGCATATCCAATCCTCCACTTTCATTCTAACCCGGATAGGCGCCGCAGCATAAAACGAAGCATTTTTGCCTCGGCGACTGGGAATAACGCCGATAGCTTTTGATCATAGGTGTTCGCAACGGCATGTAAATCCTTGTATGCGGCCTGCCCTGCTGTCGTCAGGTTCAAATGTTCCAACCGACGATCCTGCTCATCTCGGGTGCGGGTTAAAAACCGGCGCTGTTCCAGTTTACTGACCGCGCGGCTGACCTTGGTCTTATGAATACGCGCCCGCGCGCCAATCTCTTTGGCCGTCATTTGCCCGTATATCCCCAGATGAAACAACACCCGCCATTCGGTGCGCAACATGCCATAGCGCCCTTTGTAAACCTGCTGAAACGCCAGTGAGCTTTCCTCGGCAGCCTGATTGAGCAGATACGGCAGAAAACTCTGCAAATCGAAGTCATCTTTTTGTGTCATATGGCCTCGTAACGGTTGTTAGTTACAAAATCAACTATTAGGTCTGCCGTTAGATAAGGGAGTATTGCACTATGAATCGCCCAGATGATCCCCACCAAATGGTCCAGGCCTCAACCCCTGTTGGCACCGTAAAGGGCTATATGCCCGGCTTTGGCAACGATTTTGAAACCGAGGCGCTGCCCGGGGCATTGCCGCAAGGCAGGAACAGCCCGCAGAAATGTAACTATGGTCTGTACGGAGAGCAGCTGACTGGCACCGCCTTTACTGCGCCCAGCCATCAAAACGAACGCACCTGGTGTTACCGCATCCGCCCCTCGGTGAAACATTCGCACCGGTACGAAAAGATTGACATGCCGTATTGGAAATCCGCGCCGCTCGTGGACCCGGATGTGATTTCATTGGGCCAATACCGCTGGGATCCGGTGCCGCATTCCGATGGGCCGCTGACATGGCTGACCGGCATGCGCACCATGACCACGGCCGGCGATGTGAACACCCAGGTTGGCATGGCCAGTCATATCTATCTGGTCAACGAGTCCATGAAGGACCAGTATTTCTATTCGGCAGACAGCGAATTGCTGATCGTCCCGCAAGAGGGACGTTTGCGCTTTGCCACCGAACTGGGGATCATTGACCTTGAACCCAAAGAGATCGCCATCATCCCGCGTGGGTTGCTGTACCGCGTCGAAGTGCTCGAAGGGCCAGCGCGCGGTTTCGTGTGCGAAAACTACGGACAAAAGTTTGAATTGCCGGGGCGCGGGCCAATCGGGGCCAATTGCATGGCCAACCGGCGCGATTTCAAAACGCCAGTGGCAGCCTTTGAGGATCGCGAAACGCCGTCGACTGTGATCATCAAATGGTGTGGGCAGTTCCACGAGACACACATTGGCCATTCGCCACTGGACGTGGTGGCATGGCACGGCAATTACGCGCCCATGAAATACGACCTGCGCACCTATTGTCCGGTTGGGTCGATCCTGTTTGACCACCCTGACCCGTCGATCTTTACTGTACTTACGGCGGCCTCGGGTGTTCCCGGCACGGCCAATATCGACTTTGTCCTGTTCCGCGAACGCTGGATGGTGATGGAAGATACGTTCCGCCCGCCATGGTATCACAAGAACATCATGACCGAGATGATGGGTAATATTTACGGCCAGTATGACGCCAAACCCAAGGGATTTGTTCCCGGCGGGCTTAGCCTGCACAACATGATGTTGCCGCATGGGCCGGACAAGAACGCGTTTGAAAAGGCGTCCAATGCCAATCAGGGTCCGGATAAACTCGACAATACCATGTCGTTCATGTTCGAGACCCGGTTTCCCCAGCATCTGACTGCATTTGCCGCGAACGAGGCGCCGTTGCAGGATGACTATATCGACTGCTGGAGCGACATTGAGAAGAAATTCGACGGAACCCCCGGTAAGAAATAACAAGGAGCGTGGGTTTTCACCCCCCCTACGCAAACTGGTGTAGGGTGGGTGAAAACCCACGCGCCGCAGAAGGAACCACTTATGTCTCTGATGAAAAGCTGGGTCGCTTCGGCCAATGCCGCCGACGGCCCTTTCCCTTTGAACAACCTGCCTTACGGCGTCTTTTCCACCGATGAAACAGAACCGCGCTGCGGTGTTGCCATCGGCGATATGGTGTTGGACATGGCCGCCGCCGAAGAGGCCGGAGTTATTGATCTAACGGATGACCCGCTGTTTGACGTTCCGTTCTGGAACGACCTGATGGAGCAAGGCCCCGCCGTTTGGGCCGCCCTGCGCGCCCGCCTGACGACCCTGCTTGAGGACGGATCGGTCGAACGGGACCAAATTGCACCGTTGCTGGTGCCAATGGCCAATGTCACATTGCACATGCCTATGATGGTGTCCGAATACACCGATTTCTATGCCTGCAAGAACCACGCCACAAATGTCGGCACTATGTTTCGGGGTGCTGAAAATGCGCTACCGCCGAATTGGTTGCACATTCCCATCGGCTATAATGGCCGCGCCTCAACCGTTGTGATTAGCGGCACCGATTTCCACCGCCCCAATGGCCAGACCAAGGCCCCGGATGCTGATGCGCCGTCTTTTGGCCCCTGCAAACGGTTGGATCTGGAGCTTGAGATGGGGGCCATTGTTGGCACCAGCTCCGAGATGGGTCAGCCCATCACCGTCGCCGAAGCGGATGCGATGATCTTTGGCTATGTCATGTTAAACGACTGGTCTGCGCGCGATATTCAGACCTGGGAATACCAGCCGCTTGGCCCGTTTCAGGCCAAAGCGTTCGCCACCTCAATCAGCCCGTGGATTGTCACCAAACCCGCGTTAGAGCCTTTCCGCACCTCAACTCCGCCGCGTGAAAAGGAACTGTTGCCATATCTGCATGAACCAACGCCAATGCTGTATGATATCAACTTGTCTGTGCGTTTGGCCCCTAAGGGCGGCACTGACACGGTGATCTGCGAAACCAATTACAACGAGATGTATTTCTCGGCCGCACAACAGCTGACCCACCATGCCTCATCCGGCTGTGCGATGAACTCGGGCGATCTGCTCGGCTCAGGCACCATTTCCGGCGACGAAAAACACCAACGCGGCTCACTGTTTGAACTTAGCTGGGGCGGCAAAGAACCACTGACATTGGACAGCGGCGAGACCCGCAGCTTTCTGGAGGATGGCGACACCCTGACCCTGCACGGCCACGCCCAAGGCGAAGGCTATCGCATCGGGTTTGGCACCTGCACCGGCACCATCCTGCCCGCCCGCACATAGAAATAGAACGGAGAACCACAATGGCCAAAGCATTCGCGTCCCAAGGGGACATGACCGAAAAGAACATCAGCTTTACCGAAGTCGGCGAGGGCCTGTGGGCCTTTACCGCCGAAGGTGACCCAAATTCCGGCGTTATCATCGGCGACGACAGCGTCATGATCATCGAGGCGCAGGCGACCCCGCGCCTTGCCAACAAAGTCATCGAAAAGGTGCGCGAAGTCACCGACAAACCGATCAGCCATCTGGTGCTGACGCATTATCACGCGGTTCGCGTCCTTGGCGCGTCGGCGTTTGGCGCCGAGCAGATCATCATGGGTGAAACCGCCCGGTCGATGGTTGTAGAGCGCGGACAAGAGGACTGGGATAGTGAATTCCAACGCTTTCCACGTCTGTTTGAAGGCCACGAAAGCATTCCGGGCCTGACCTATCCAACCACCACATTCAGCGACAACATGACGGTCTATCTGGGCAATCGCCAAATCAACCTGATGCATCTGGGTCGCGCCCATACGGCGGGCGATATCGTCATCCATGTGCCGGATCAAAACGTCATGTTCACGGGTGATATCGTCGAATATCACAGCGCCTGTTATTGTGGCGACGGACATTTCGGCGAATGGGGCGATACGTTGGACAACATCAAGATGTTTGATGTGGACGCCATTGCACCCGGTCGTGGTGATGCGCTTATCGGCAAAGACATGGTCAACGCCGCCATTGAAAATACCCGCGACTTTGTTGCCAGCACCTACCGTCCGGCGGCCAAGGTTGCAGCCCGCAATGGTACGCTAAAAGACGCCTGGAACGCCGTGCGCGAAGAATGCGATCCAAAGTTCAGCGACTATGCGATCTATGAGCATTGCCTGCCGTTCAACGTTGCGCGCGCCTATGACGAAGCCCGGGGCATCGACACTCCGCGTATCTGGACGGCGCAACGTGACATCGAAATGTGGGAGGCATTGCAGGCGTAAAACGCCCTTGGCGCGGGTCTTTCGGGGCCCGCACCACACCGCTATGGTAAACATTTCGATAGTATGCACCTGCGCTGGATCAAATCGCCTTGATACCAAATCACGTAAGGTCACCTCACGAATCGCCGACACCCATAGGATCAGGAGACTCTGCAAATGAACCAGATTTTCGAAACTCCGATGTACCCCTACAGCCGCCACGCTGATCAGGACGCAATGACTACGGCGCGCCACAAGGTGATCGTTGTTGGTGCCGGACCAATTGGATTGGCCGCCGCCATTGATCTGGCGCAGCAGGGCATTCAGGTTGTTGTGCTTGATGACAACGACCGCGTCAGCACCGGCAGCCGCGCCATTTGTTTCGCCAAACGGCCGCTGGAAATTCTGGATCGTCTGGGCTGTGCCGCGCCGATGGTCGACAAAGGCGTGCTGTGGAACAAGGGCAAAGTGTTTTTTGACAAACGGCAGGTCTATGACTTTGATCTGCAAGAAGAGGACGGCCACGCCTTTCCCGCCTTCGTCAATCTGCAACAATACTATCTGGAACAGTATCTTGTGGATCGGGTCCGCGCGCTGCAGGCCGCAGGCGCACCGATCGAAATTCGCGGGCGCAACAAAGTGTCCGCCGTGGGGTCGCATCCCGATCACGTCACCATCGAAATCGACACCCCCGAAGACAGCTATAACCTTGATGCCGATTGGATGATCGCCTGTGATGGGGCCAATTCACCGATGCGGGCGATGCTGGGCAAAGATTTCGTCGGGCGGGTGTTTGAGGATAATTTCCTGATCGCCGACGTCGTGATGGAGGCGGATTTCCCCACCGAACGCTGGTTCTGGTTCGATCCGCCGTTTAACCGAGGCCAGTCGGCGCTGTTACACAAACAACCCGATGGGGTTTGGCGCATTGATCTGCAACTGGGCTGGGACATCGACAGGGACCACGAGAAAAAGCCGGAAAACGTGATTCCAAGGCTTAAGGCGATGCTTGGCGATGACGTAGAATTTGAGCTGGAATGGGTGAGTATTTACACATTCCAATGCCGTCGCATGGAGCAATTCCGCCACGAGCGGGTGATTTTCGCGGGCGATTCGGCGCATCAGGTATCGCCGTTTGGGGCACGCGGCGCCAACTCGGGGCTGCAGGATACCGACAACCTGTGTTGGAAACTGAAACTGGTGATTGATGGCGATGCGCCTGACTCTCTGATTGATAGTTATAACAGCGAACGGGTGTGGGGGGCCGATGAAAACATTCGTAATTCGTCCCGCTCGACCGATTTTATTACGCCAAAATCGGGCATGTCACGGGTGCTGCGCGATGCGGTTCTGGACCTATCGGAACAGTACGAATTTGCCCGTCCGCTGGTGAATTCAGGCCGCCTGTCAGTGCCTTGCACCTATGACGGATCGCCGCTGAATTCGGCCGATGCGCTAAATGGGCCAGAGCAATCCCGGCCCGGTTCATCCTGCCCGGATGCGCCGTTGGGTGATGGGTTTTTGTTGCCCAAACTGGCTGGCAAGTTCACCTTGCTGACCATTGATGCCGACGCACCCGACGTGATCCAAGAGGACGGTATAACCGTTACGCGTTTGGCTTTGTCGGTCAAAGACGACCCAACGCAGGCCCTGAAAAACCGTTATTTGGGCGAGGCGACCAGCGGTGTCTATCTGATCCGGCCAGACCAACATGTGGCCGCCCGACGCCCAAGCTTTGACGACAAACTGTTCCGCGCTGCGATCCGTCGCGCCACTGGCAAGGAGTGATCGACATGTCCGACCTGACCCTGACTTTGACCCCGAACATAAACGGGGCCGATGATTATTACGCCGAATTGCTGGCCACCCATGACGGGCTATCGCGCGAAGACAGTGATGCGCTAAATGCCCGGCTTGTTCTGGTGCTGTCCAATCACATTGGCGACCGGGCCGTGCTGTCGCAGGCCTTAACGGCGGCGGCGTTAAAAAGCGGCGATTAAGAGCGTCAGCCGGCGCATTTGGGGGGAAACATGAGCAAAACAGTTCTCTATGACTACTGGCGGTCCACCGCGAGTTACCGTGTTCGCATCGCTCTGAACCTCGCCGAAATCGACTATACCGCCGTATCCGTCGATCTGGTTGATGGTGAACAACAGGGTGCGACCTATCTGGCCAAAAACCCTCAGGGGCTTGTTCCGGCGCTTGATATTGATGGGCTGCGGTTGACGCAATCGCTGGCCATTCTGGACTACCTGAACACCACCCGCGATCTTGGCCTGCTGCCTGATGAACCCGTCGGGCGTGCCAAGGTTCAGGCGCTGGCTCATGCCATCGCTGTCGATATCCATCCGGTTTGCAACCTTAGCGTCGTGACCTATGCGGCGGCCCTTACTGACGCCCCGACCGAGACGCGCGAAAACTGGATGCGCCGGTTTATTGGCCCCGGACTAGAGGCGGTTGAGGCGATGTTGGGCCGCTATGCCCAGACGCCGTATTGCTGTGGTGACCGTCCTAACCTTGTCGATATCTGTCTGATTCCACAGCTTTATAACGCAAATCGCTGGAGCGTCGACATCTCTCATCTGCCGCGTATTCAGGCCGCGGCACAGGCTTGCGCCGATAACGTGGCCTTTGCAAACTCCCACCCGGACAGGTGCAAACCGGGCTAAAGTTACGCTACGGCAATAGCCCGCGCTTGGCCAACCTACCCTTACCTGACCCTATCGCGATATATTTGTCATGTTATAGTTTTAGAATCCGGACACAGTGTCCGGCGTTTTGGGAGGAAATACTTTGAAAAATACTCTGCTTGCGGGATTGGCCTGCACATTCGCATTTGCGGCATCCGGATCATTTGCCGCCGATTGCACGACGTCCAAATGGGGGGCCGATGACCAAATCGGCTCGGCCAACCTTGTCACGGCTGAAAACACTTTGATGGCTGCCAAGCTGATCAAACGGGGTAAATCCGTGCCTCTGGGTATCGTGATTGGCCCCGACACGCCGGCCTTTGCGCCCCGCTCTCTTAGCCTTCAGGTTGTGCAACCCAACCAGCAAGGTGGCCAGAAACTTGACGCCTTTGGCTATCCTGGCAACTACAATGACGACTTGTTGCAGACCTGGCTTGGCATTGGATCACAGATTGACGGCCTTGGGCACCTTGGTGAAAAAGGCTATTATTACAACTGCCTATCCGAAAAAGAGATCTCGGCCATCACGGGCCTGACCAAACTTGGTGTCCACGATATTCCCCCATTGGTTGGTCGCGGTGTGGTTTTGAACATGGCCAAGCATTTTGGCAAAGACGCCCTGGCCGCTGGTGAAAATTTCGGCGAGGCCGACATCAAAGCCGCAGCCAAAGCGCAGGGCGTCACCTTGGGCGAAAGCGACATCATCCTGTTCCATACCGGCTGGACCGACGCCATGCTTGAGGCTGATCCCAAGGCCTGGGTTTCGGGTGAACCGGGTATCAACGTCGAAGGGTCGCGTTACATTGCGTCGCTGAATCCGATGGCGGTTGGTGCCGATACATGGGGAGTCGAGCCGGTTCCGCCAAAAAAGGGTGATGGTGCGTTTTATGGCCATGTCGTGTTACTGAAAGAAAACGGCATCTATATCCTTGAAACCATGAACACCGGACTCTTGGTGGCCGATGACGTGACAGAATTCATGTTTGTTCTGGGTCAGGCGCGGATTCGCGGCACGGTTCAGATGATCATTAATCCGGTCGCTCTCTACTAACAGTTCCAAGTCGGGGCCAAACATCTTGGCCTCGACTATCTGAAAGGCAAACCATGTCAGATCACGGTTACCAAAGCGGACGTTTGAACCTGCCCTTTGTCGGCATCTGCACCTTTGGCAAATACCCCTACGTTGAAAACTGGGACGCAATCGCCGCAGATGTCGCCGTCATGGGCGCCCCGTTTGACTTTGGCGCTCAATGGCGGTCTGGCGCCCGGATGGGCCCGCGTTCGATCCGCGAGGCGTCGACATTATTCGCATTCGGCCATTCAGGGGCCTATGATTTTGAGGATGATGTCACCTATCTTGACCCGGCAAAGGTCAGCATCGTCGACATAGGCGACGCCGACATTATCCACACCGACACTATGCAAAGCCACGCCAACATCGAATTCGGAGTGCGCAAAATGCTCGCCGCCGGGGCCTTGCCCGTGGTGATGGGCGGCGATCATTCCGTCAACATTCCTTGCATCAACGCCTTTGATGATCAGGGCCCGATACATGTGGTCCAGATCGACGCGCATCTTGATTTCGTCGATGAGCGCCACGGCGTGCGCTATGGCCACGGCAACCCGATGCGCCGCGCCGCCGAGAAACCGTATGTCACCGGGTTGAGCCAGATTGGCATTCGCAACGTTTCCTCCACCGCCCGCGAAGGTTACGTGGATGCCCGCGCTATGGGCTCCGACATCCAGTCGGTTCGCAATCTGCGCAAAATGGGCACCGACGCGATGTTGGAGCGTATCCCACAAGGCGCGCAATACTATCTGACCATCGACATTGACGCGTTTGACCCGTCCATTGCCCCCGGTACCGGCACGCCTAGCCACGGTGGGTTTCTCTATTACGAGGTATTGGAATTGATCGACGGATTGGCCCAGCGCGGCACGATTGTCGGCCTTGATCTGGTCGAGGTCGCGCCGGATTATGACCAAAGCAACTGCACCTCGATCTTGGCGGCGCAACTGCTGATGAACACCATCGGGCGGATCATGCATTACCGCACATAAAGGACGGCACATGACCAACCACCTGTTTCTGGAAGACGAACACGAAATGCTGCGTGACCAGATCCGCCGATTTATCGCCGACAACGTCCACCCCTATGCCGACCAATGGGAGATCGACGGCATGGTCCCGCGCGAAGTGCTGCGCGACATGGGGGCGTTGGGCCTGTTCGGCATCCGTTATCCCGAAGAATTCGGCGGCTCGGACATGGACACCCGCGCCACTGCTGTGCTGGCCGAGGAACTTGGCCGCTCCACTTACGGTGGGTTTGCGATCACTGCACTTGTGCATACCGACATGGCCTCGGTGCATTTATTCAACGCCGGAAATGATGCCCAGCGCGTGCAATATATGCCCGACATTATCGCCGGTCGCAAAATCGTCGCGGTGGCCGTTACCGAACCTGACGCCGGGTCGGACGTCAAAAGCATGCGCACCAATGCCCGGCGTGACGGTGATGTTTACGTCATCAATGGCGCCAAAATGTTCATCACCAATGGTGTTCACGCCGACCTCTATTGCGTCGCGGTCAAAACCGACACTACGGGGCCGGCCAGCCAATCGGTGACCATGTTTTTGATTGAGGCAGGCACAGCCGGGTTCACCGTCAGCCGGGCCTTGGACAAACACGGCTGGCGGTCCTCGGACACCGCCGAGTTGTCGTTTCAGGACTGCCGCGTGCCTGCTGCCAACATCCTTGGTGACGAAGGCCGCGGGTTTTACGCCATCATGCGCAACTTTCAAAACGAACGCATCGTGTTGTCTGCGATGATGATGGGCGAGGCACAGGCGGCTCTGGACCTGACGTTGGATTATGTCAAAACCCGACAGGCCTTTGGCGCACCTTTGTGGTCAAAACAGGCCATCCGCCAGCGCCTTGCTATGCTATCTGCCCGCGTTTCTGCCGCGCGCCAGTTCGTCTATGCCACTGCCGCGCGCGATGCCAATGGCGAGGACATGGTCAAAGAGGTGTCCATGCTCAAAGCGCTCTGTGGTGAGTTGGTCAACGAAGTCATGTATGATTGCTTGCAGTTCCACGGCGGCACCGGATACATGCACGGCACCACCATCGAACGCATGACCCGCGACGCGCGTGTCCAATCCATTGGCGGCGGTGCCACCGAGGTGATGTTAGAGGAAGTAGCCAAAAGGATTTAGCGGCAATGACAACGACACAAATATCACCTTTTCAGGCCATTCAGGCGATCGACTATACCGTTGTTTGTATACGTGACATGACGGCGATGCGGCAGTTTTATCAGAACATCCTGCAGTTCCAATTTCTGCGTGAACTTTCCCCAAACTGGCTTGAATTTCGCATCGCCAACAATACCCTGGCGCTGTCCTAACCGGGCCTGACCGCATCGGATGATCCCCACGCCAACGGGCAGTGCCGCCCTGCAACTGGCGTTCTGGGTTGCGCTGATGCAGGTCGATTTATGCGCCGACGAATTGATCCGCCAAGGTATAAATCTGATCTCACCACCAACCGATCGTGACTTTGGCCACCGCACTTTGTTCTTTCGCGATCCCGATGGCAATCTGCTGGAAATATATGCCGAGATTTAGCAATCAAGGCGTAGGGTGGGTGAAAACCCACGCTCCCTAGAACATTTCAAATATCACCCCGGCCAATATCGCGCCACATACGCCCAGCATCAAATAGGCGGCAAAGACCTGCGGTTTAACCAAGGACCAAACCGCTGCCATCGCCGGGATCGAACTCACCGCTCCGGCGATCATAAACGCCATCGCCGCCCCGGCCCCCATGCCCTGCTCCATCAACCCCGACAACATTGGTGGCGCGACATAGGAATTCAGATAGGCCGGCATTCCAACCAACGCCGCCGTCGCAATTGGCAACACGCCCTCACCACCCACAACCGACGCGATCAGGGTTGCGGGCACGTAATGCACCAACAACGCCTCAAGCGTGTAGGCCAGCGCCAACCATTTGAACAAAAACATGCCATTGCTAACAAATTCAGCCCGAAACTGCGTACGACGAGGCGTTTCGGTCCAGAATTTCCACACTGGCTTCCCGTCAAAATCCGGCCCCGACCCGCAACAGCCGCTGCGTTGATACACCTTCAAAGGCTGCGCAAAAGCGCCCCACCCGCTCAGTGCTTTGATGACAAACCCACCAAACAATCCAAGCGCCACAGCCGCTACAGCCTTGCCAATCGCAAACGGCCAGCCAAGTGCGGCTGCGGTGATGAACAGCGTCGGTGGATCAATCAATGGCGAGGACAGCCAGAACGCCATGACCGCAGACAATGGCGCGCCAAGAACGAGCAATCCGGCGATAAACGGAATGACTTCGCAGGAACAAAACGGGGCCAAGCCGCCAAACAATGCCGCCAGAAAAATCATCCGGGTTTCACGCCCGACAAATGCCTGCGCAATCATCACCTCGGCCCCAGTCGACTTGAGATAGGCCAACAACAATACCGCAAACAGGATGAACGGCGCGGTATGGGCAAGGGCGGCAACAGCAAATTGTATCGTCGCCACAAGATTGCCGGGGTCAAGCGTTGCAACACCAATCAGCACCGCGACGATAAACGCCCAGGGTGTTTTCAGAAATCCGGTCAGGACATGCATGCCACCGCCGGGGTTTTGCGTTGTATCAGCCATTGTTCGCGGCCTTTCTGGAGACATCTATGCAGCATTCCGCCAGAATGAACTGCGCTAATTCCTCAAGCGCATCAAAGCACGCCGTGTTAACCGTTGAGCGTCCGACCCGTTGTTGGGCAACCAATCCGCCCGCTGCCAGAAACTTGAGATGATGCGCCAATGTGGACGGCGCCATGCCGGTCCGTTCTTGTATCTCACCGACGGTCAGACCCGGCGCACCTGCGCGGATCAGTGTCTTGAGCACCTGTAACCGCGCCTCTGATCCCATCGCCGCAAACCCTCGGGATGCTGTTTCCCACATGTGATCACCTTCAATAAACTATAAACCTAGTTATATAGAAATATGACGATTTGAAAAGCCAAAAAAATGCAAATCTTGTTAAGGCCAGATTGCCACCAATTTAGGTCCAGTCTAGAGTCGCCCACATGACCATCTCAGTCGACACCTTTTTCCTGAACCCCGACGCACAGGGCACCCTGCAGGCGCAGATCCAGCAGATGATTGCCGAGGGCATTTTATCTGGCCGGTTCCACAAGAAAGAAAAGCTGCCATCCTCACGCAAGCTCGCTACGCATCTGCGGATCAGCCGGATCACCGTGACGTTGGCCTATACCGAATTGCTGGCTAATGATTACCTGACCTCGCGCGGGCGGTCGGGCTATTACGTATCGGAAAACGCGCCGGTGCCGCCGATCTATGCGCCGCCCCATAAAACCAACGAAACCGTTGATTGGGATCGTGCTATCAGTCAGCGATTTACCGGCGGCGACACCCCGGAAAAACCGCAGGACTGGTCGAAATACCGCTATCCGTTTGTCTATGGCCAGGCCGATCCAACGCTGTTTGACCACGCCAACTGGCGGCTGTGCGCCCTGCGTGCCTTGGGGCAAAAGGACTTTTCCGCACTGACCACGGATTACTATGACCAAGACGATCCGCTGCTGATCGAATTCATTGCCCGCCACACGTTGCCCAGACGCGGCATCACCGCCCGCCCCGAGGAAATCCTGATAACGCTGGGTGCGCAAAACGCGCTTTGGCTAACCACCCGGTTGTTGCTGGACCCGGATCGCAAAGCCGCGATTGAGGACCCCTGTTATTACGCCCTGCGCGATATTCTGCGGCAATCGAAATGCCAATTGACGCCGATCCGCGTGGATGCGGATGGGCTGCCACCCGACAATATTCCGCCCGACACCGACGTGATTTTCACCACCCCCAGCCATCAGGGCCCGACCACTGCCACCATGCCCCTCTCCCGTCGACGCGAATTACTGGACCACGCGCGCGCGCTGGATGCGCTGATTGTCGAAGATGATTATGAGTTTGAAATGTCGTTCCTTGCGGCCCCGTCCCCGGCTCTTAAGTCTATGGATCGCGATGGCCGGGTGATCTATGTCGGCAGCTTTTCCAAATCGCTATTTCCGGGTCTGCGGTTGGGCTATTTGGTCGGATCGGAACCGTTTATTCGTGAGGCGCGTGCCCTGCGTGCATCGGTGCTGCGCCACCCGCCGGGGCACATCCAGCGCACTGCCGCCTATTTCCTGTCGTTGGGTCATTATGATGCGCAAATCCGGCGCATGGCCCGCACCTTGCATGATCGTCGTCGCGTGTTGGAAGAGGCGATTGCGGCGCATGGGCTGACCATCGCCGGGCGCGGGGTTTATGGCGGATCATCGCTATGGATGTGTGCGCCCAACGGCGTCGACACGACGGAATTGGCCGAAACCCTGCGCACAGAGAGCGTTTTGATCGAGCCGGGCACCGCATTTTTTGCCGGACCGGACCGGCCACGCAATTTCTATCGGATCGGCTATTCATCGATTCCGGTCAACCGGATCGAACAAGGTGTCAAACGTATTGCCGCGGCGCTGAACGTATAAGGACCGGCGCGACGCCTCCCATGATAAACTGGACCCATCCCGCCGCAAAACTGGCCCTATTGGTGCCAAACACAACGCCCTAAACCAAATCAAATCCATCGGCTTTCTGCCGGTCCAAAAGTATTCCATGGGAGGAACCGCACATGAAAATGACCACCGAAGAGGCCTTTGTAAAAACACTGCAACGTCATGGAATCGATAATGTTTTCGGCATCATCGGCTCGGCGTTCATGCCAATTTCCGACATCTTTCCCAAGGCAGGAATCACGTTCTGGGATTGCGCCCACGAAGGCTCCGGCGGCATGATGGCCGACGGTTACACCCGTGCCACCGGCAAAATGTCGATGATGATCGCACAAAACGGCCCCGGTATTACCAATTTTGTCACCGCCGTGAAAACCGCCTATTGGAACCACACGCCGCTATTGCTGGTCACCCCGCAGGCTGCCAACAAAACCATCGGTCAGGGTGGTTTTCAAGAAGTCGAACAGATGGCCGCGTTTGAGGAAATGGTCGCCTATCAGGAAGAGGTCCGCGACCCGTCCCGCATCTGCGAAGTTCTTGCCCGGGTGATCGCGCAGGCCAAACGCGCCAGCGCCCCTGCACAGATCAACATCCCACGCGATTTCTGGACCCAGGTCATCGACATTGACCTGCCTGAGCCCATTGAATTTGAACGCCCTGCCGGTGGCGAAATGGCGATATCCAAAGCCGCCGAACTGCTGTCTAACGCCAAATTCCCCGTCGTGCTGAACGGCGCTGGCGTGGTGATCGGCGGCGCGATCCCAGCGTCTATCGCATTGGCCGAACGTCTGGATGCGCCGGTTTGTTGCGGCTATCAGCACAACGATGCGTTCCCCGGCTCGCACCCGCTGTTTGCCGGACCTTTGGGCTATAACGGCTCTAAGGCGGCGATGGAGCTGATCTCAAGGGCCGACGTTGTGCTGGCGCTTGGCACAAGGTTAAACCCGTTTTCGACCCTGCCGGGCTATGGCATCGACTATTGGCCAACAAATGCGAAAATCATTCAGGTCGACATCAACCCTGACCGCATTGGCCTGACCAAAAAGGTCACAGTGGGCATTGTTGGCGATGCCCAAAAGGTCGCGACCTCGATCCTTGAACAACTGTCGGGCACTGCAGGCGACGAAGGCCGTCAGGTCCGCAAAGATACAATTGCGACCACCAAATCCGCATGGGCACAGCAACTGACATCGATGGACCATGAAGAGGACGATCCCGGCACCACATGGAACCAACGCGCCCGCGCCGACAAACCCGATTGGCTAAGCCCACGCAAAGCATGGCGGGCAATTCAGGCCTCGCTGCCAAAACAGGCGATCATTTCGTCCGACATCGGCAACAACTGTGCCATCGGCAACGCCTACCCAACCTTTGAAGAGGGTCGTAAGTACCTTTCACCGGGTCTGTTTGGGCCGTGTGGCTATGGCCTGCCTTCGGTGGTTGGTGCCAAAATCGGCTGCCCGGACACGCCGGTTGTTGGCTTCTCTGGCGACGGCGCATTTGGCATCGCGGTGACCGAGCTAACGGCAATTGGCCGCGAAGAATGGCCCGCCGTAACCCAGGTCGTATTCCGCAATTACCAATGGGGCGCGGAAAAGCGCAACTCAACGCTGTGGTATGACGACAACTTTGTTGGCACCGAGCTGGGCACCGAAGTGTCCTATGCCGGCATCGCCGAGGCCTGTGGTCTGAAAGGCGTCGTTGCACGCACAATGGACGAGCTGACAGCCGCCCTGGCACAAGCGATCACCGACCAGATGGACAATGGCATCACCACCATCATCGAGGCGATGATTAACCAGGAACTGGGTGAGCCGTTCCGTCGCGACGCGATGAAAAACCCAGTCGAAGTTGCGGGCATCGACCCCAACGACATGCGTCCACAGAACGTATAATGGGCTCGGCGCGCATATCTTTTAGCGATGGCGCGCCGACCTATCCCAAGGCCACGGTCAGGACGGTGGCGGCCACGATGTCGTCCACCGACGCACCCCGACTCAGGTCGCAGACCGGTTTGCGGAATCCTTGCAGAAACGGCCCTAACGCCTGGGCACCCGCCAATTCCTGGCAGAGTTTATACGCAATGTTGCCCGCATCCAGAGACGGAAACACCAGCACATTGGCGTCCAACGCATCCATGCCCTTTTTCGCAGCAATCGCCATGTTTAGAGCCGCATCTGCCTGCACCGGTCCGGTATATCCGGTGATTTCCGCAGCTGCGCGCACGATTTCCACACTGTCGCCAACCCCGGATGTTCCGGTTGAAAACGACAGCAAAGCCACCCGCGATGATCCTAATAACGCCTGTGCGGACGCCACAGACGCCCGCGCAATATCGGCCAGTTGCCCGGCATCCGGGTTAACGTTCACCGCACAATCCGCAAACACCATTTCGCGGCCATCCGGAAACAGCATCACAAAAAACGACGACGGGGTTTTGACCCCTTCGGCCAGCCCAATGCCAATCGCCGCTGCCTCAATCACCCGTTTGGTCGGGCTGTCGGCACCCGCAACCATCGCGTCCGCCTCGCCCGCCGCCACCATCGCTGCGGCACGATACAAAGGCTTGTTAACCATGCGCCGGGCAATGGCCTCTTTCAGTCCACGCGCCGCGACCAATGCGTCCACATGCGCCTGTGATGGCGGTGCCAATGGCAGCGGTTCACAGACACCTTCGGCAGCCAGACGTACCGCAGCTTGGGCGACACGTGGATCATCCATTTCCGGAAACACCACCCGCGCGCCGCGCGCCCGTGTTTTGACCCGGGCTTTGGCATATGCGTTTTCAAGAACTGACATCAGACCCCCTATTTCGCGGCAAAGGAGCCATCTATGAGTGACAACGTCAAGATCAACCGGGGCCTAAAGGGCGTCTATTTTGAACGGTCCGGCGTCAGCGACATTGATGGCACGGCTGGTAAACTTAGCTATCGGGGTTATTCGATCCACGATCTGGCCACAAAATCCACGTTCGAAGAGGTCAGTTATCTGCTGATCTATGGTGAGCTACCAACCCCAACTGAGCTGGCCGACTATGACGCGCGTCTCAAGGCCGCGCGCGTGTTGCCACCGCAAGTTCACGACATTATTGCCGCCTGCAAAACCGGCCACCCGATGGATGTTTTGCGCACTGCAGTGTCTGCTTTGGCCGCATTAGAGCCTGAGAGCCAGCAGGTTGGCGAAGACGCGTTCATCGCCAATGGCATCCGTTTGACGTCACAAGTGCCGATGATTATCGCCGCACATGAGGCCATTCGCAATGGCCGGATTCCGGTTATTGCAGACCCAAACCTTGGCCATGCGGCGAACTGGCTGTGGATGCTGAAAGGCGAAAAGCCCAGCGAAAGCACCGCGCGACTGGCCGATGTTGATTTCATCCTGCACGCGGAACATGGCGCCAACGCGTCGAGTTTTGCCGCGCGTGTGACAGTCGGAACCGAGGCCAATCTGCACGGTGCCATCGTCACAGCGCTGTCGACGCTAGCAGGCCCCGCCCATGGTGGTGCCGCCGAGGACGTGATGAAAATGGTGCAGGACATTGGCACCGCCGACAAAGCCGCCGAATACGTCAAAGCCAAGCGCGCCGCGCGCGAGCCTGTCACCGGATTTGGCCATCGTGTGTACCGCAAAGAAGACCCGCGCGCGCGGCATATGCGCGAAGGTGTGCGCCAGCTGGGCGAGGAAATGGGTGCCCCGGAATGGTACGCCATCCTGCAAGCGGTGGTCGAGGCGATGACACCCTATGCGCGTCATGGTCTGAACGTGAATGTCGATTTTTATTCCGGCGTAATCTATCAATTGCACGGTATTCCGATGGATCTGTATGTGCCGATCTTTGCCATTGGCCGTATGCCCGGCTGGATTATTCAGTGCGTTGAACAACAGCGTGGCAATATCCTGATCCGCCCTCTGACGCTCTATAACGGGCCCGAAATGCGTGATTATGTGGCGCTGGGGGATCGGTAAACCCGTCCATACCATCACAGTTTTGTGGGACGCGGTTCCAGAAATCTGAATATTTTCAGAAAACTATCGCGCCGCGCGCAGAAAAATCATAGCGTACCCAAGACGCGAATAAAGGACTGTCATGGCCCATCAACAGCCCGATCTAGATACATCCCCTAAGGTTTCTGACGAGATACGCAAAACCACCTGTTACATGTGCGCCTGCCGCTGCGGGATTGATGTGCATATGAAGGATGGAAAAGTTGCCTATATCGAGGGCAACCGCGACCATCCGGTGAACAAAGGTGTGCTCTGTGCCAAAGGCTCGGCCGGCATCATGCAAGTCAACGCACCGTCGCGACTGCGCGCCCCTATGAAACGGGTCGGTCCGCGCGGATCAGGCGAATTTGAAGAGATTTCGTGGGACGAGGCGTTGGGCATTGCCACTGATTGGCTTGGTCCGATCCGCAAGAACAACCCCGAGAAACTGGCATTTTTCACTGGCCGCGATCAAAGCCAAAGCTTTACCAGTTTCTGGGCGCAGAATTTTGGCACGCCAAATTACGCCGCACATGGCGGGTTTTGTTCTGTTAATATGGCGGCGGCCGGTATCTACACTATGGGCGGTGCGTTTTGGGAGTTTGGCCAGCCCGATTGGGATTATACCAAGCTGTTTATGCTATTCGGCGTCGCCGAGGATCACGACAGCAACCCGATCAAGATGGGCATATCCAAGATCAAGGCGCGCGGCGCGCGGGTGATTGGCGTCAACCCGATCCGCACCGGATATAACGCGGTTGCGGATGATTGGATCGGGATTACACCCGGAACCGATGGCCTGTTTATTCTGGCGCTGGTCCATGAGTTGATGAAGGCCGGCAAGATTGATCTAGACTATCTGGCGCGCTACACAAACGCCCCGGTTTTGTTAAATAGTGACCCTAGTTCGGTGGAATACGGTCTATTTATGCGCGATGACGACGACAAACCACTGGTCGTTGATCGCAATACCGGCAAGCTAACGGCGTTTGACAAACCCGGCGTGCGCCCTGATCTGTCCGGCACCTATCGCCACGCCGGGATCACCCACCGCCCAGTGTTTCACATGATGGCCGAGCGTTATCTTGACCCGTCTTATGCCCCCGAAGCGGTGGCGGAACGCTGTGGCATCCCGGCTGAGAAAATCAAAACCATCGCGTTTGAGCTGGCGCGTGTCGCCTTTGACGAGGCGTTTGAGCTTGATCGCGAATGGACTGACTTTCGCGGCGAAAAACACAAAACCATGACCGGTCGCCCGGTCAGTTTTCACGCCATGCGCGGGATCTCGGCGCATGCCAATGGCTTTCAAACCTGTCGCGCCCTGCATGTGTTGCAGATCATCCTTGGCACGGTTGAGGTCCCCGGCGGGTTCCGGTTCAAGCCGCCTTATCCCAAACCCGCCACCGCGCATCCGAAACCACATTACGGCGTGACGCCAGATTGCCCGCTGGACGGTCCGCATCTGGGCATGGTGCAAGGCCCAGATGACCTCGCGTTGAAACCAGACGGCAGCCCGGCGCGCATCGACAAAGCGTTCACCTGGGACAACCCAATGAGCGCGCATGGCCTGATGCATATGGTCATTTCCAACGCCTACGCCGGTGATCCGTATAAAATCGACACGCTGTTTATGTATATGGCCAACATGTCGTGGAATTCGTCGATGAATACGCGCGGCGTTATGGAGATGCTGACGGATCAGGATGAAAACGGCGAATACGTGATCCCGCGCATCATCTATTCCGATGCCTATAATTCCGAAATGGTCGCCTATGCCGACCTGATCCTGCCCGATGCGACCTATCTGGAACGCCACGATTGTATCTCGCTGCTGGACCGCCCAATCTGCGAGGCCGACGCCGTCGCCGACGCGATTCGCTGGCCGGTGATTGAACCCGACCGTGATGTGCGCGGCTTTCAATCGGTGCTGTGTGATCTGGGCGCGCGGCTGGAATTACCGGGCTTTGTGAATGACGATGGCAGTGCGAAATACGCCGATTACGCCGATTATATTGTCAATCACATCCGCAAACCCGGGATTGGCCCGCTGGCCGGGTTCCGGGGTGATGGAACGGCTGTGGGGCGCGGTGATGTGAACCCCGAGCAGCTGGATCGGTATATCGAAAATGGCAGCTTTTTCACCAGCCACATCCCGAAAGAGGCCAGTTACTACAAACCGTGGAACAACGACTATCAGGATTGGGCCGTCGGCATGGGCCTGTTTGATGCGCCACAACCCTATCTGTTCCAGCTTTATGTTGAACCGATGCGCAAATTTCAGCTGGCCGCCGAAGGCCATGGCGATCGACAACCGCCGGATCATCTGCGCGAGCGGATCAAAGGTAAAATGGACCCGCTGCCGATCTGGTACGAAACTGATCAGCAGGGCAACGACGGCTATACCATCACCGCGCTGACCCAGCGACCAATGGCAATGTACCACAGTTGGGGTTCGCAAAACGCATGGTTACGGCAATTGCATGGGCACAATCCGCTGTACGTGCCGACGCGTTTGATGCGTGAAAGAGGCTTGGTTGATGGCGATTGGACGCGGGTGACCTCACCACATGGGGAAATCACCGTGCCGGTCATGGAAATGGCGGCGCTGAACGACAATACCGTCTGGACCTGGAACGCCATTGGCAAACGCAAAGGCACCTGGGCGCTGGACAAAGGCGCGCCCGAGGCAACCAAAGGGTTCCTGTTGAACCACCTGATACATGAGCTGTTACCACCCAAAGGTGACGGTCTGAGGTGGGCCAATTCAGACCCTATTACCGGGCAAGCAGCGTGGTTTGACCTGAAGGTAAAGATTGAGAAGGCCGATGTTCAGAGCGAAAGCCAGCCGGTATTCCCGGAACTGGCCTCGCCCATTGAACCCGGACCAAAAGAGCTGAAATGGAAGGTGGGACAATGACTCTGGATACATATATGGTTTATCTGGTGACGGTGTTTATCTTCTTTGCGCATCCTCCAGGCCCCAGTCAAATTCTGTTTATGGCAGGGTCTATGCAGCATGGTCTGCGCCGCTCTTTGCCGATCATGGTCGGCGATTTGTTTGCCAATTCCTTGCAGATTGTGATCGCTGGCTTTGGGCTGGCCGGGCTAATTGCGATATCGGCAAATGTGTTCTCGGCTGTGAAATGGGGCGGCGTTGCCTATCTGGTCTATATCGGCGTGAACACCATCCTTGCCGCCAGACGCGCGCGGTCGGTGCGCCCGCCAGCACCGAAACGATCCGCGTTATTTCGCCGGGGGTTTATCACATCAGCGGCGAACCCCTATGCGGTGGTATTTTTTGCGGCGCTATTTCCGCAATTCATCAACACCGGACTGCCGGTTGCACCACAGGTCGCCATTCTGGGGATAACCTATATCGTCATTGATGGCAGCATACTGATAATCATGGGGGCCGCTGCGGCGCGCCTATTCCGCATATTAGGGTCTAAAGTTGAACGCTGGATAGGGGTATTTTCGGGCACCGGGCTGTTAGGCGCGGCCACCATGCTGGCTCTTCGTGGCGAACCGGGGGCCGCAGAATGACCCAGCTTCCTGAACATACAGAACGCAAGCTGGGCCTGGTCATTGATCTGGACACCTGCGTTGGCTGCCACGCCTGCGTGATTTCCTGCAAAGGCTGGAATACCGAGAATTACGGCGCGCCTTTGTCTGACCAAGACCCTTACGGCGCCGACCCGTCCGGCACCTTTCTGAACCGAGTCCACAGTTACGAGGTCCAGCCTGACACGGGCCCGGCGCAGCTGATCCATTTTCCCAAATCCTGCCTGCATTGCGAAGACGCCCCCTGTGTCACGGTCTGCCCGACCGGGGCCAGCTATAAACGCGTCGAGGATGGCATTGTTCTGGTTAATGAAAGCGACTGTATAGGCTGTGGCCTTTGCGCCTGGGCCTGCCCGTATGGCGCGCGCGAGTTGGATGCGGCGGCGGGGGTGATGAAGAAATGCACCCTTTGCGTTGACCGTATTTACAACGAAAACCTGCCAGAAGAAGACCGCGAGCCAACCTGTGTGCGCAGCTGCCCCGCAGGCGCACGGCATTTCGGCGATCTGGGCGATCCCGACAGCGATGTGTCGCAATTGGTGGCAGACCGCGGCGGCTTTGACCTGATGCCAGAACTGGGTACCAAACCGGTGAACAAATACCTGCCACCACGGCCCAAAGACACGCTGGACGACGAGATCAACATCCTTGCCCCCCTGCTGGCTCCGGTCGAGCAATCAGGCGGCTTTCTTGGCTGGCTCGACAAAGCGCTGGAGAAACTCTGACATGCATCCCGCCCCTTCTGTCATCGCGTTCACCACCTTGTCCGGCCTCGGCTTTGGCCTACTGTTTTGGCTTGGCCTAGGCTATCCAGATATCACCGGATGGGTTGCGTTTGTGTTCTTTGCTATCGCCTATCTGATGGCTGTCGGCGGATTGCTGGCCTCAACGTTCCATTTGGGCCGCCCTGAACGGTTCCTGAAAGCTTTCAAACAATGGCAAACCAGTTGGCTTAGCCGCGAAGGCATCTGTGCCGTGGCCGCCCTGATCGTGATGGCCATTTATGGCGCGGGTTTGGTGTTTTTAGAGACTAACTGGGCAGTTTTGGGGTTTCTGGGTGCGGTTCTAAGCCTGTTGACGGTGTTCACCACCTCGATGATCTATGCCCAACTCAAAACCATACCGCGCTGGCATACCCGGCTGACCCCGGCATTGTTCCTGGGCCTGTCACTTGCGGGCGGCGCATTGCTCGCCGGGCAGGTCACGATGGCGACCGCGCTTCTGGTCATCGCGGGCATCATCCAAATGGTCTGGTGGTTGCAGGGCGACAAGGCGTTCGCGCAGTCAGGCACCAACATGGCAACTGCCACCGGCCTTGGCGGCATCGGCACGGTCCGCGCGTTTGAGCCACCGCATACTGGCACCAATTACCTGCTAAACGAATTTGTCTATGTGGTCGGGCGCAAACACGCCACCAAACTGCGGATGATTTCACTGGTGTTGATGATCGGGCTGCCGGTTTTGTTACTGCTCGCCCCGTTTGGACATTTATTTGCACTGCTGGCGGTACTGTCGCACCTAGTCGGCGTCATCGTTTCACGTTGGTTATTTTTTGCGCAGGCAGAACATGTGGTCGGACTGTATTACGGCAAGCGGTAGCAAGCGTGGGTTTTCACCCACCCAACGCCAAAACCAACGCTCCAGTTCCAATTTCCACAAATATCCCCGCCGGAGGCATCAAAATCGTCGCGCAACGCGACTAGCTGATCAATCCGACGCCACGCATGGCACCCTCAATGGCCGCTTTGGTGCTCTCTTCAAGTCCGGTCAAAGGAGAGCGTACCTCGGTGCTGCATTTGCCCAGCAAAGACAGACCATATTTGGCCCCAACCAACCCCGGCTCGGTAAAGATCGCCTGATGCAACGGCATCAACCGGTCCTGATAATCCAATGCTTTGGCGTAATCTCCGGACGCCATCGCCGCCTGAAATTCGGCACACAGACGTGGGGCCACATTGGCCGTGACTGAAATACAGCCAACGCCACCATGCGCATTGAACCCCAGCGCGCTGGCATCTTCGGCAGACATCTGGACGAAATCCTTACCGCACGTCATCCGCTGTTCGGAAACCCGCACCATATCCGCAGTGGCGTCTTTGACACCGATGATACGCGGCAATTGCGCCAATTCACCCATGGTGTCCGCAGTCATATCAATCGCGGAACGGCCCGGGATGTTGTAAATAAAGATCGGCAAATCACAGCTGTCGTGCAACGCGGTAAAATGCGCAATCAGGCCACGTTGTGTTGGTTTGTTGTAATATGGCGTCACCACCAGCGCCGCATCCGCACCAATTTTGTGGGCGAACTGCATGAAATGCACCGCTTCGGCCGTATTGTTTGACCCGGCCCCGGCGATCACCGGCACACGGCCAGCGGCGGCTTTGACGACGGTTTCAATCACTGTCTCATGTTCATCGCGGCTTAGCGTTGGGCTTTCGCCAGTTGTGCCAACCGGAACCAGACCGTTGGATCCTTCGCCGATCTGCCATTCGACCAATTGTTTCAGGGTCTCCATATCCAACGCACCGTTTGAAAACGGGGTGACGAGGGCTGGCATTGAGCCTTTGAACATGGGTATGCTCCCTTTATGGTCCGGCATGGGTCCGCTAAATGAATGCCCTGCTACAATTGTGTATTGATTGCGGCACGACACAGTATATCTTTATAGGCTCTAGCCTTGGTTGATCAGGAAATGCAAGCAATGACGCGGATTCTGGCCGTTGTAATGGTTCTTTGTTCGGCACTATGTGTGCCGGCGGTTGCGGATGAAGCCAAACAGCTCTCCGCGGGCATGATGTACATGCGCAATGGCGAATGGGACAACGCCCAAAAAGCTAGCGGTAAAAACGGCACAATCGCGCGGGATGTTATCGAATGGCACCGCTTGCGCGCCGGGCGTGGATCACCGGACGACGTTATGTCGTTCCTCAAACGCCACCCGGACTGGCCCGGCCTTGCCTGGTTGCGCAAAAAGAGCGAGACCGCCTTTGATGGTGCCAGCACATCGCAAATTCTGGCGTTTTTTGCCGACACTCCACCGCAATCCCCCGAAGGTGTTCTGACCGAGGCCAAAGCCCTGATCGCCACCGGACGAAAGGGCGAAGCCGAGGCTAATTTGGTGCTGGCATGGCGGACCATGCCAATGGGGTCGGCGATTTTCGCGGACTATCTGAAACAACACCAAAAATTACTCGCCCCGCATCACGAGGCGCGACTGGATCGCCTGTTGTGGGATGACCATATGGTCAACTCCAAACGCATGTTCAATCTGGTCAGCGATGATCAGCGCGCCTTGGCCGAAGCCCGTATTACCCTGATCGAACGCGCCCCCGGTGTCGACACGCGCATCGCCGCTGTGCCGACACATCTGAAAAATTCGCCCGGGTTGGCGCATGATCGCTTTGTCTGGCGTGACCGCAAAGGCCTGGACGCGAGCGCCATTGATCTGTTGTTGGAACACAGCACCAGCCTTGCCGCGTTGGGCGAGCCAAGCAAATGGGCAGGTCGACGCGCCGCGCTTGCCCGCCAAACCATGCGCGCGGGCGATCCCGAGCGCGCCTATCACATTGCCGCCAGCCATTTCCTCACCGAAGGGTCGGCCTATGCCGATCTTGAATGGTTGGCCGGTTTTCTGGCCTTGCGAAAACTGAACGATCCATCAACCGCCCTACGCCATTTCCAGCATTTTGATGCGGCGATTGCATCACCCATTTCAAAGGGGCGCGCCGGATACTGGCTCGGGCGGGCACATGAGGCGTTGGGCAACAAGGCCGAGGCCGCAAAGGCCTACGGCGAGGGCGCCCGTTATCAGACGTCGTTTTACGGATTGCTGGCGGCTGAACGGGCCGGGTTGCCGTTTGATCCGCTTTTGGCCAATCCACCGACAACGCCACCCTGGCGCAAGGCCGCGTTTATGGATTCAACCGTGTTGCAGGCCGGTCTTGTCATGCTGGACGCCGGTGAATCCGATTTGGCCGAACGGTTTCTGACCCATCTGGTCGAAAGCCTGACACCGGAGCAAGGCGCGCAATTGGGCGCGATGGCGCTGTCGCTTGACCGGCCTCATCTGGCCGTCATGATCGCCAAACGCGCCGCGCGGCAGGCGGTTGTATTACACGAAGCCTATTACCCGGTGCATCCGGTTGGCAAAATACGCCTGCCTATGGCGCCGGAAATGGTGCTCGCCATCGCCCGTCGCGAGAGCGAATTTGACCCGGTCGTTGTCAGCGGAGCAGGCGCACGCGGATTGATGCAGGTAATGCCTGCCACCGCCAAAGTGGTGGCCAAAAACCTTGGTATTCAGGGACAACACAGCACCGAGCGGCTGACCAGTGAATGGCGCTATAATGCCAAGTTAGGGTCGAATTACCTTGCCGGGCTGGCGGGCAGGTTTGGCGGGAACGTGGTGATGATGGCCGCCGGATATAACGCCGGACCGGGGCGACCGTTGCGTTGGATGACCGATTTTGGCGACCCACGCACAGGTGACATAGATATGGTCGACTGGATCGAATACATCCCGTTCAACGAGACCCGCAACTATGTCATGCGCGTCACCGAGAGCCTGCCGGTCTATCGCGCCCGCACCGGGCAAAACCCGCTGCCGATTCCGTTTTCAGAGGAATTAGCCGGATCAACCCTGCGTTCGTTCGCGCCATAGGGTGAACAGCCCGGCCCCGACAATCATTGCCACGCCAAGCGCCACATTGGCCCGGATGGTTTCACCAAAGAACGTCATCGCCAGAATGGCGGCAAAGACCAGTTGGAAATAGGCAAACGGTTGCACCGCACTGGCCTCGGCGACGTCGTAACATTTGATCAACAACCAATGCCCCAACACCCCGGTCACACAAAGCACCGACATCCAGCCCCAGTCTGGCCCGCTCATTGGCTCCCAGAACCAGACGCCAACCGCGGTCATCACCACCGCCCCGGTAACACCCGTCCAGAAAAAGCTGGTGGCGGTGTCGTCCTTGCGCGCCGCAAAGCGCGTTAGCAGACCGTAAAGCGCGAACATCACCGCCGAGGCCAACGGGATAATCGCCGCCGGGTCAAACACTGCCATGCCCGGCTGCAAAATGACCAATACGCCGATAAAGCCAAGCCCAATCGCCACCCAGCGCCGCCAGCCAACACCTTCGCCCAAAATTGGCCCGGACAGGGCGGCGATCAGTAGTGGATAGCAGGTGAACACCGCGTGGCTTTCGATCAGGCCAAGGACGGTAAAGGCCAGAACCATAACGCAGACCTCGCCCGCCAACAGCGCGCCCCGGAACATCTGTAAAATAGGCTGCGTGGTGTGCGCGACCCGTCGGAGACCGCCAGAGCGCGAGGCAATGGCGATGACAAACGCACCAAAAAACCAATAGCGGATCATCACCACCATCAGCACGTTATATTCCCCGGCCAAATGCCGCGAAATGCCGTCTTGCGCCGCAAATACCAGGGTGGTGGCAAGCATCAGTATGATGCCCAACTGGACGTTATTGCGCTGCTCTCTCATGCCAGTTTTGCCTGTGTCATATGGCGTTTACGGCCAAACCCCGGTGCGCGCGTGACGTTGAAACCAGCCGTCTCAAGGCCGCGCCGCACGAACCCGGCGGCAGTGTATGTCGCGGCCGTTCCGCCGCGGGCCGTGTGACGCGCCACATCGGCCATCAGTTCAGGTTCCCATAGTTCGGGGTTTTTCGCCGGTGAAAACCCATCGAGGAACCACGCATCCGCCTGACCATTCCAAACCGGTAATGTTTCGCGGGCATCCCCTGCTATGACCTTGACCTGCAAGGTTCCAAGGTCACAGGACTCCCCATCCCAAACCGCCAGAAACCGATTCCGCCAATTGGCCAGCTCTGGAAAGGCCTGCAATGCCTTTGCCATATCACTCAAAGCCATTGGAAACGCCTCAAAACTGGTGAAACGCAGGGCAGTATGTTGCCCGTTCTGCTCCCACGCGGCCCAAACCGTCAGCATATTTAACCCAGTGCCAAAACCAAGTTCAGCCACATGAAAACCGGGTCTAAACCGGGCAGGCAGGTCATTGCCACCCAGAAACACATGCCGCGTTTCGGCCAATCCGTCCTGTTTTGAGAAATACGGATCGTCGAATTGTTCGGATACCGGGATCTGCCCATCCACCCAATTCAATCTGGCCTGCTGGCGCACCATGTCTTATTTCCATATCAGAGGGGTAACGACGCGACTCTGTAGAAAGGACGCTGTTTTGGCAATGGTCGATGTAACCATACGAGGTGCCGGTATTTTTGGCCTGTCTATCGCCTGGATCTGCGTACAGCGCGGCGCCAAAGTGCGGGTGATTGACCCCTATGGTCCCGGTGCCGGGGCCAGTGGCGGCATCGTTGGCGCCCTTGCGCCGCATGTGCCGGAAAACTGGAAGGCCAAGACCGATTTCCAGTTCGAGAGCCTGATTTTGGCGGAAACCTTTTGGGCCGATGTCGCGGCGGCGGGCGGCGTTTCCCCCGGCTATGCGCGCATTGGTCGGTTGCAACCCATCGCTGATGACCACACGCTGGGCCTCGCACATCAACGCGCTGATAACGCCAATACCCTGTGGCGCGGCAAGGCCCAGTGGACGGTGTTACCTGCCGCTGAGATTGGCGAATGGTGCCCGCCCAGCCCGTCGGGGTTTGTCATTCACGACACCCTAAGCGCGCGCATCCATCCGCGCCGCGCCATCGCCGCATTGGTCGCCGGATTGCGGGCGAAAGGTGTTGAAATTGTCTCTAATGCCCCGGATCAGGGTCTGGTTTTACATGCCACCGGCGTTGCCGACCTCAAAGACCTGAGCACCAAATTCGACAAAGACGTGGGAAATGGCGTCAAAGGTCAGGCCGCGTTGTTGCGCTATGATGCCGGTAACGCTCCGCAATTGTTTGCCGATTTCATCCACATTATTCCGCATGATGACGGCACTGTGGCCATCGGTTCCACCAGCGAACGGTTCTATGACGACCCCACCAGCACCGATGACGCGCTGGACGATATCATCGCCCGCGTGGTTGCGGCGGTGCCCGTACTGCAAGGGACCGAGGTTATTGAACGCTGGGCCAGCGTGCGCCCGCGTGCCAAAAGCCGGGCGCCGATACTGGGCGCGCATCCGCTTTATCCCGGTCAGTTCATCGCCAATGGCGGCTTTAAGATCGGTTTTGGCGTGGCGCCTAAAATTGCCGAGATCATGGCCGACCTGCTGTTGGACGGTGTCGACAATGTGCACGCCGATTTTCGGGTCGAGGCGTCGCTATAACGCCGCAACCGCGCTCATACATTGGCGACCATCCGGTGCGCGCACCCACAGATTGTTGCCGTTGCGACAAAACTCTGCCGTTTCAAAATGCATCAGCGGCGATGAGGCGCGGAATGAAAACTCGGTCAGTGGGCCCATCAAATCTGTCGCCATTAACATCAGGTGCTGGGCCAGCAACGGCCCATGCACGACCAACCCATCGTAGCCTTCGACATCACGGGCATAATCCAGATCGTAATGAATGCGATGCCCATTAAACGTTAGCGCCGAATAGCGAAACAGCAGGGTCGAATCAAACGCCATTTCCCGCCGATCTGTTTCGTCCTGACGGGCCTGTGGGGCAACGGGACGGGGCGCATCTGGTGACGGATCTTGCCGATAAACCAGATCCTGCCATTCACTCAGGCACAGGGTATCGTGTTGTCGAAATTCATGGCGCAGGGTGACAAAGCCCAACGGCCCACTGCGTCCGGATTTATGCGTTGCCTGCTCAACCACCGAAGTCCGCAACGCCGCGCACCCGGCGATCAAAGGCGTGCCAAAGGTCAATCGCCCCCCGGCCCACATGCGCCTGGGCAGACCCATATCGGGGATCAGGCCGCCAACCTGCGGATGCCCGTCACGCCCCAACAGATCAGGCGGCCGAGGTGACCAGAAATACAGTTGATGGAAAAACGGCGGCAAAGGCGTGCCATCCGCAATATCCGGGGATAGGCCCATGGCCACCTGAAACGCGGCGGCGCGGGCCGGGTCCATCACATCGCTTTGGTTTTCGCTGGTTTCTGGGGCGGCTTTCATGGCACAAACTGTACTCTCACCCGGCCAAAAGGACAATCACCATGCGCATAGAGTCATTGGACCATCTGGTGCTAACCGTCACCGACCTGGACGCAACAGTGGCGTTTTACACCAACATTCTGGGGATGGGCGCCGAGACCTTTCAGCCCACAGATGGTACCATACGCACCGCCCTGAATTTTGGCCGCCAAAAGATCAACCTGCACGTTCAAGGCGCTGAATTTGAACCCAACGCGCGCCACCCCACCCCCGGTTCCGCCGATCTGTGTTTTCTGACGCAAGCCCCGCTTGCAGACTGGCAGACGCATCTGTCCAAACACAACATCGCGGTCGAACAGGGTCCGATCAAACGCACCGGTGCCACCGGTCCGATCCTGTCACTGTATGTGCGCGACCCCGATGGCAACCTGATTGAGATCAGTGTGACACAAACCTAACGCGTTGCATCCGCACGTAATTTTCCCATCAGGATGGTCAGGGCTTGGATATATTGCTCGCTTATCAACCGACCATTATCGTCAAATTGCTTACCACTGCCGGCGACTGCAACATCCGGCCCCTGCAACACGCGCGGTTGAAAAGCCCGGATAGAGGCGCGCAATGACGTCAGCGCCAGCACCCCGCCCGATCGCCCCGCAGCCGCAGACATCACCGCCACAGGTTTATCCATCCATGGGGCACCCTCGGTCCGGCTGACCCAGTCGAGCGCGTTTTTCAACACGCCCGACAACATCGAATTTTATTCTGGCGTCGAAATCACCACCGCATCCGCCGCCGTGACCTGATCGGCAAGGGTCTGAACCGCCGCTGGAATACCCGTCGCGACCTCGTCATCGCCATCATATAGCGGCAATCGCAAATCGGCCTCGACATAGGTCGCAGGCCCAAACAGCCGGGCGGCCTCGTGCAGCAGCTTTCGATTGGTCGCGCCTTGGCGCAATGAGCCGGGCAGGCCAAGTAAGATGAGATCGGACATGAAAACCACCTGATAAATACCGTTCGCGTTGATACTAGACGTATTCACCGACGTTACCAGTTTGTGGATACTAAGCCAATTTCGCCAGGGAGAATGGACACCTTGTTGACTTGATGTTTATCAGGCTTTGCGTACTGCCAGTGTCGCGGAAAACCGGTGCGGATGTTAGCCTGCCTCGGCTTGGCAACCGAGATTGACCTTGTGCCTAAAAGCGGACTTAGCGACAGTTGTGCGTTATCTCAAATACGTGGCTTTGGCGCGGCTTCTCGATCGGAATCGCCAGAATTTGGTTCGCCCTTTGGTTCTATCAGCATGGCCTTAACTTCGTTTTCTGCGCGTGGCCTATGCACGACGCCTTTGGGGACAACAAACAACTCCCCTGCCTTCACAAGGTGGGAGGGCTTACCCTCGATGTCCATCGTCATTTCACCTTCGAGAACATAGAAAAGTCATCTGTTTCATCATGCTTATGGAACGGGAATTCGCCTTGAAATTTCACAACCATAACTTCACTTTGATTATAGTCCGCGACAACATGTGGGTCCCAATGGCTCGAAAACATCGCCAGTTTTTCAGACAACTTGATTGACGCCATTGATGATAAGCCCTTTTTGAATTTCGTGAACCGTAGCTCCTTGGTACAAAGTGAACTCAAGGCTATATTGGGCTCTACGCGTTCGTCCCCCTTAGCCGCACAGCTCCCCAAATCCCTACCGTAGAACCGGAATACAAACCATCCCCACATCCCCCATCGCAGGCGGCTTAGGCCCGCCCGTCGCCCAATCCAGCAACTCAACCGTATGCACAATTGGTATCTCGGTGGCCGACCCAATCTGCATCATGCAGCCGATATTTCCGGCGGCAATCACGTCCGGCGATTTGGCCTCAAGCGTTTTCACTTTGCGCGCCTTTAGCTGTTTGGAAATCTCGGGCTGCATCAGGTTATAGGTCCCGGCCGACCCACAACACAGATGGCTGTCAGCGGGCTCAACCACCCGAAACCCGGCGCGTTTCAACAGGTCCTTGGGGTAGGTTTTGATCTGCTGACCGTGTTGCAGAGAACAAGCCGCGTGATAGGCGACGGTCAAATCCTGGCTGCCTTGCGGCATGTCCAGCTTCATCAGCACTTCGCTGATGTCCATTGCGATGTCAGAAACGGCTTTGGCCTCATTCGCCAAAGGATCATTGCGGAACATATGGCCATAATCCTTGACCGTGGTGCCGCAACCGCTGGTGTTGATGACAATCGCATCCAGCCCGTCGCCCGCCATCTCGGCACTCCAGGCGCGGATATTGGCCGCAGCGCTTTTGTGGCTGTCCTCAACTTTGCCCATATGGTGTGTCAACGCCCCGCAACAGCCAGCCCCTTTGGCCACCACAACCTCGCAGCCCAAACGGCGCAACAGACGGATGGTGGCATCGTTGATATCAGTGTTCAGCGCCTTTTGCGCACAGCCGGTCATCAGCGCAACACGCATCTTTTTCGCCGTTTTGGGCGCAAAACTCTGCGGATCATCATTGCGACTGACCGGTGGGATTTGTTTTGGCGCCATCTCAAGCATGGCACGCAACCGCGCGTCAGGCATCAACCCGGCAAAGGGACGGCCGATTTTTGCGCCCAACAAAGCCAGGCGAAACCGCGTCGGATAGGGCAGGATCTGCGCCAGTATCCAGCGCAACGCACGATCGCCAAACGGACGTTTGTAATTATCCTCAATATAGGCGCGGGCATGGTCGACCAAATGCATGTAATGCACACCCGACGGGCAGGTCGTCATGCAGGCCAGACAGGACAGGCAGCGGTCGATATGCAGCACGGTTTTAGCGTCCGGCACCCGGTTGTTTTCCAGCATGTCCTTGATCAGATAGATACGCCCGCGCGGACTGTCCAATTCATCGCCCAGCACCTGATAGGTCGGGCATGTGGCCGTGCAAAACCCGCAATGAACGCAAGACCGTAAAATCGCGTTGGACATCTCAATCGCCGGGTCTTTCAGCTGCTCAGGGGTGAATGTGGTCTGCATTAATTCGTACCCTCGGCCGGGCCCTGCATCAGGCCCTGATTGAATATCCCACGCGGATCAAACCGCGCCCGTAATCCGGCACTGATCGCTTCCAAGGGTGCCGGTTGCGCCTGGAACATGCCCAGCTGCTGTCTGGTTTCGGCACTGGCGCGAACCAACGTTGCGTGGCCTGCAAACGACCCAATGCGCGCGCGCAAATCGGTGCCTTCGGGGACACGCGCCCAGATCAATCCGCCGCCCCAGTCAAACAACAGGCCCTCTGCCAACAACCGTTCCGAAACCTCTGGTGCATCCGAGGGTTTGACCGACAATCGCCAGACATCCCCCGGTGTCGCGTTGAACGTTTTTACATCACGAATGCCGACCCAGATCGCTGCCGAAGCCGCCGCATCCTCTGTCAAACTGATATCGCCATAGCTCTCGAGCAGTTCGCTCAGCTGTGACACCCGATACGCCACTGACGGTGCAAACCCTTCAATCCGGATCATAACAGTTGCGTCTTCGCCCGGACAAAACGCGGCGCCAGACACCTCAAACGGCGACCCCAAAGCCCTCGACATCGTGGCGACGGCCCCTTGCACATCGACATCCCGGATCATCAGCGTCATTTGCGTCTCAGACACCGGCAGCACCTTAAGCGACACTTGCGACAGCACGCCCAACGTCCCCCAACTGCCCGCCAATAACTTGACCAGATCATAGCCGGTGACATTTTTCATCACCCGCCCACCGTTTTTGATCGCAACACCGGCTCCATCGACAAACCGAACCCCAAGCAGAAAATCCCGACACGCCCCGGCCTGAATGCGCCGCGGCCCCGACACATTGGCCGCCACAACGCCACCGATCGTCGGCTCGCCCGTTGTACCCATTAGCCCGCGGTGATCCATCGGCTCAAACGCCAGACGCTGGTTTTGCTCTGACAATACCGCCTCGATCGCGGCCAGCGGCGTGCCCGCCCCGGCAACAATGGTCAGCGACCCCGGCTCATACAAATCAACACCACTTAACCCGGCCAGACTCAGCACAGTACCGGGCACCGAAACACCACGTGTCCCGCCCCCCTGGATCGCCAAAGCGCCAGTTGCAGCGGCCACCATCTCGGCCAGTTCAGCTTCACTACTGGGATTCATCATCTTCTTTTGTTCCAAAATATCCCGGGGGAGTCCGTAAGGACGGGGGCTGGCCCCCTATTGCGCTGCAAGTTTCACGCCTCGTCGACTGTCGGTCACCGACAACGGAAACACCTTGGCCGGGTTCAACAACCAAGCCGGATCAAACACGTCCTTGATCGCCATCTGCGCCTCAAGATCAACAAGATCGTACTGATGCAGCATCAAATCGCGCTTTTCAATTCCAACCCCGTGCTCCCCGGTCAGGCACCCCCCTACTTCAACACAAAGCTTCAAAATTTCCGCGCCAAATTCTTCACATTTTTCAAGGGCACCCGGTTCATTGGCATCAAACAATATCAGCGGATGCATATTGCCATCCCCGGCATGAAAAACATTGGCCACATCCAGCCCGTATTTACGCCCCATCTCGCCGATCCGACGCAGCACGAATGGCAGCGCACTCACCGGGATCGTCCCATCCAGACACATATAATCATTGATCTGGCCAACGGCTCCAAAGGCGCTTTTACGACCCAACCAGATCCGCGCGGCCTCATCAGCATCCTGGGCTTTGCGCAATTCAACCGGATTATGCGACCGGGCGATTTCGGTAATCACCGCCAATTGCGCGTTAATCTCATCCGGGCTGCCTTCGACCTCGACAATCAGCAACGCCTCGCACTTTGGATACCCCGCCTTGGCGAAATTCTCACAGGCCTCGATGCACAGACGATCCATGAATTCGATCGCCACCGGCAACACACCCGCCTTGATGATGTCCGACACACAGGCCCCGGCCACCTCATTGCTGTCATAGCCGATCAGCACCGGCAGCGCGCCTTCGGGTTTATGCAGAATACGCAGGGTCGCCTCGGTCACCACACCAAGCTGCCCTTCAGAGCCACAAATCACCCCCAAAAGGTCAAGCCCTGCGGCGCCCAGGTGCGCGCCGCCAACTTCGACGACGGTTCCATCCATGAGTACCATAGTGACACCCATCAGATTATTGGTCGTCACACCGTATTTCAGGCAATGCGCCCCGCCCGAATTCATCGCGACATTGCCTGCAATGGCACAGGCCAATTGGCTCGACGGGTCCGGCGCATAAAAGAAATCGTTTTCCTCAACCGCACCGGTCACGCTCAGATTGGTACGCCCAGACTGCACCCGAATGAACCGGTTGTCATAGTCGGTTTCCAACACGTCATTCATACGGGCCACGCCCAAAATAACGCAATCCGCCGTTGGCAACGCTCCGCCGGCCAAGGACGTGCCCGAACCGCGCGGCACCACCGGAACGCCATATTCATGGCAAATGCGCAGGATATCCGAGACCTCTTGCGTTGTGCTTGGCAACACAGCCAACATGGGCGCGCATCTATAGGCCGTCAGCGCATCACACTCGTAGGCCCGGGTTTCAGCCTCATCGTGGATCACCGCATTATCGGGCAACACCTGCAAAAGACGCGCCACCAAACGGTCCTTGTTGGCCAGAACCACAGGGTTCGGAATTGGCATCTCCATTCACACACTCCAAACTTGGCCCAACCTTGGCTATCTTTGGTAATAATATATTACCAATTTACCAACCCGACAAGCCAATTCCACCTCCATTACAGCCCGATTAACCCTCTGGATAGACTTTTTTGACGGTTCGGTCACACAACTGTGCCTGTACTTGCAGGACGGACCCGGCCTAGCGTCGCGCTATGAAACGTATGATTTACATCGCCATGATGATTTCCGCACTGCCTGCGCTGGCAGATCCACCGACAATTACCGCCGTCAATGCCAGTCAGGACGCCAGTGGCTGGCGTTTTGACGTGACCCTGTCCCATCCGGATAGCGGCTGGGATCATTACGCCGACGCTTGGCGAGTGTTAGACGTGGACAGCAACGAACTCGGCATACGCGTTCTAGCGCATCCGCATGCCAACGAACAACCCTTTACCCGATCCCTTGGCGGCGTACAGATTCCGAACGGTGCCACGCAGATCCAGATCGAAGCCCGCTGCCTTGTCGATGGTTGGACCGGAATGCCGCTGACGGTCACTTTGCCCTAGCGGGTTGTGGCCATCAACACGCTGCCGTCAATCAGAAATGACCCGCTGGTATAACCGATCTTGCGCTGCGCCGAACGGCTTTGAAACGTCGCGCGGGCACGCACAGCGATCATCGCATATGCGGCCAACAGGATTGCGACGACAATCGTTGAGGTGGTAATCAGGATGGTGACCTGTAGCATCATGCCTCTGGCCGGGTCCAAAAATTGCGCCAGAAACGCCATGTAAAATACGATGGCCTTTGGGTTCAGCATCGCCGTCACCATCACGGCCCAAAGACTGTTCCAGCCAGAGTTATCTGGATTGGCCCTAATTTCGTCAAACTGCCCCCCCTGCGCGGGCCTCAATGATCTGTCGATAACCCAGATAGGCCAGGTAAATCACACCGGTCCACTTGACGATCTGGAACAAAATGGCAGAGGTTGCCAATATCGCGCCCACCCCAGCAAAAGACAGGCCCATTAGCACAATGCCACCCACAACATCCCCGGCGACGCACATCATTGCGGCCTTTCTGCCTTTGGACAAGGCCTGGCCTACAACCAACAAAACACTTGGCCCCAGAATGAGAGTCAGGCCAACGTAAAGGCCAGCCATGAGTCAAAAGACATACTAACACCGGTTCATCTGTTTCAGATGGGCATTAGCCGATTCCGGTGTCGGAAAAAGAGATTTTATGCCTCCGGCGGGGATATTTCTGAACAAAAGAAACGGGGCGCCAACCGCAGGGATTTTCGGGACGAAAATACCAAGACATGTCGTGGCGGGCTTGCCCGCCTCAATTCAACAACGGCCACCCGGCGCCTACGTCCGGTGATACGGCCCTCCAGCCAAAATAGTTGAAGCACGATACAGTTGTTCGGCCAGCATCACCCGCACCAGCATATGCGGCCAGACCATCTGGCCAAAAGACAGACTAAAATCAGCTTCGGCGCGCAGGGAAGGATCAATCCCGTCGGCGCCACCTATCACCAGCACCAGATCGGAACGGCCTTCGTCGCGCCAATCACCAAGACGCGCGGCGAATTTGGGCGAGGTCATTACCCTACCGCGTTCGTCCAACACACAGATCACCGCACCTTGTGGAATAGCGCGGCGCAGAACCGTAGCTTCGCCAGCCATGCCGCCGCCTTTGCGGTCCTCAACCTCGACCATGCGAGCAGGGCCAAGGCCCAAAGCGCGGCCCGTCCGGTCAAACCGGGTCAAATAATCGTCAATCAGGGTTTTTTCCGGCCCGGCGCGTAAACGCCCGACCGCAAAGATATGCACACGCATGACGCCGTGGGATCAGTTGGCAGGCGCGGTATCACCACCCGGCTGCCACATTTTTTCCAGCTGATAGAATTCGCGCACTTCGGGGCGGAAGATATGCACGATCACGTCGCCGGTATCTACCAACACCCAATCGCCAACATCTCTACCTTCGACTTTGCTAAGTCGGCCGAAATCATGTTTCAGCCGATCCATCAGTTTTTCCGCCATCGCCGTCACCTGCCGGGACGAACGCCCGGATGCGATAACCATATAGTCGCCAATCTGCGTCTTGCCCTGCAGATCAATCTGCACAACGTCTTCAGCCTTGTCGCTATCAAGTGAACTTAGGATATGCTCCAACAGCTCTTTGCTGCTAGGTTGAGCAGGGGAGGTCATCAGACCAACCCTGTCATAAGCGACCGGTGCCGCCTCAGAATGGGGTAACAGGACATTGTCCTCCTATAAATGCGCCGCCAGGCCCCCGACGCTGGGGAATAAAGCAGACCTAACAACCCAGTGGTGACAATTCAATGAATCGCTGTATCACAATGTCACTTGAAGCTGAAATGTGCTATTTGTGCACAATTGCCCCGCTGTCAAGGGAAAAACCACATAACCGGACCTTATGACGTTGCGACACGACTCAGACCTTGATGAAACCCCGCTCAGTCTATATCTGAATGTGCATGATACCTATACTGGCCCTCTCATTGAATCTTGACGACCGCGCCCGCCTGCGCGAGCGGTTCTTTGGCGCCACACGTGCGGTGCTTGCCCGGTCCTGACATCAGGCCGTTCCCTGCACTCTGACATTTCAAAATAACCCACGGGAGAGGACACATGTCCCCCAAAACACTTTATGATAAAATCTGGGACGCCCATGTGGCTGACGAGACCGCTGACGGCACCTGTCTTTTGTATATCGACCGGCACCTGGTTCACGAAGTCACCAGCGCCCAAGCCTTTGAAGGCCTGCGCGACACCGGTCGCAAAGTCCGCGCGCCAGACAAAACCATTGCAGTACCGGATCACAACGTTCCAACAACGCTGGACCGCGCCAAAGGTATTGAGAACGAAGAAAGCCGTATTCAGGTCGAAACGCTCGACAAAAATGCGCTTGATTTCGGTATTCATTACTATCCGGTCTCGGATGTGCGTCAGGGTATCGTTCACATCGTTGGCCCAGAACAGGGTTGGACCCTGCCCGGCATGACTGTTGTCTGTGGCGACAGCCATACGGCAACGCATGGGGCGTTTGGCTCACTTGCGCACGGTATTGGCACGTCTGAGGTTGAACATGTTTTGGCCACGCAAACGCTGATCCAGCGTAAAGGCAAAAACATGAAGGTCGAGATCACCGGCCATCTGAGCCCCGGTGTGACTGCCAAAGACATCACCATGGCTGTTATTGGTGAGACCGGAACAGCCGGCGGCACCGGCTATGTTATCGAATATTGCGGTCAGGCGATTCGCGATCTTTCGATGGAAGGTCGCATGACCGTCTGCAACATGGCCATCGAAGGTGGCGCCCGCGCCGGTCTGATTGCACCGGACGAGACGACGTTTAAATATGTCAAAGGTCGCCCACATGCGCCGACAGGTGAGCAGTGGGATACCGCCCTTGCATGGTGGAAAACCCTGAGTTCGGATGACGATGCCCAGTGGGACAAAGTCGTGACCATCAAAGGCGAAGACATTGCCCCGCTTGTCACTTGGGGCACCTCGCCCGAGGATGTTTTGCCGATCACCGCAGTGGTTCCGTCGGCGTCCGATTTTAAAGGTGGCAAGGTCGAGGCCGCACAACGGGCCCTCGACTATATGGGCCTGACCCCCGGCACACCTCTGAACGAAGTCCAGATTGATACCGTGTTTATCGGATCCTGCACCAATGGCCGGATCGAAGATCTGCGCGCCGCGGCGGAAATCCTGAAAGGCAAAAAGATCAAGGACGGCATGCGCGCCATGGCTGTGCCCGGATCGGGACTCGTGCGCGCACAGGCCGAAAAAGAAGGTCTGGCGGACATTTTTATAGCCGCCGGGTTTGAATGGCGTCTGGCGGGATGTTCCATGTGTCTGGCGATGAACCCCGACCAACTCGCGCCGGGAGAGCGTTGTGCCTCAACGTCAAACCGCAATTTTGAGGGCCGTCAGGGACGCAATGGGCGCACCCATTTGCTTAGCCCTGCAATGGCGGCTGCGGCGGCGATTACAGGAAAACTGACAGATGTCCGCGAATTGATGTAGACAAGGCGTGAAATCTAAATTCAACCAAGGAGCGATCCAATGAAAGATTGGCTAAAGTGGACTTTGCTGGGCGTTTTGTCCGTAGCTTTCGGCGTATATGTACTGGGTAACGCATTCCTGGCGTCCGTGGTTGTCACCACGATCATCGGGTTTTTGTTGCTGGTCAGTGGCGGATTTCAGATCATCGCCGGATTTATGTCCGACGGTGCCGGCGCCAAGATATTTGGCGTTCTGCTGGGTATATTGGTGGGCTATGTCGGCATTTCGTTTGTCAGCAATCCACTAGAAGGGGTTCTTTCCCTGACTATGCTTTTGCTAATAATGTTTGCAGCAAGCGGTATAATCCGGCTGTTCTTTGCGATGCGCATGCGCGACACACCGTTTTTCTGGCCGATGTTGATCACCGGCGCGCTGTCGCTGTTACTTGCGATGTATCTGTTCAGCATGTTCAACGATCCGCAGATTGCCGAATTGATCGGCCTGCTGATGGGCATCGAACTCTTATTCAACGGCTTTGGCCTAATCGTTCTGGGATTGTCCCGACGGTCAACAGAAACCGCCTGACCTAACGACTAATTGCGGGGTTTG
This sequence comes from Granulosicoccus sp., assembly GCA_047623555.1. Classification (GTDB taxonomy): domain Bacteria; phylum Pseudomonadota; class Alphaproteobacteria; order Rhodobacterales; family Rhodobacteraceae; genus NORP181. The sequence goes on along the minus strand of JBLHMP010000006.1, from coordinate 1,773 downwards.
GTGCCAATTAGACCCCGCCGGAGACATCTATGGACAAGTTCAATACACTCACAGGAATTGCGGCGCCTATGCCGTTGATCAACATCGACACCGATATGATCATCCCTAAACTGTTCCTTAAAACCATCAAAAAATCTGGCCTTGGCGTCAATCTGTTTGATGAAATGCGCTATGATGACGACCGCAATGAGCGACCCGAATTCGTGCTGAACCAACCGGCCTATCGTAACGCCGAAGTGCTGGTGGCAGGCGACAATTTTGGGTGCGGTTCGTCGCGCGAACATGCGCCATGGGCGATCAAAGATTTCGGCATCCGCTGTGTCATCTCGACCAGCTTTGCCGACATCTTTTACAACAACTGCTTCAAGAACGGTATCCTGCCGATTGTACTGCCGAAAGAAGCCGTGGATACACTGATGAAAGACGCCGAAAAGGGCGCCAACGCCCGCATGGCGATTGATCTTGAAGAACAAACCGTCACCACTTCGGACGGCGACGTGATTTCGTTCGAAGTCGACGGTTTCAAAAAGAAATGTTTGCTGGAAGGGCTGGACGATATCGATTTGACCTTGGCCAAAGCCAGCGCGATTGACAGTTTTGAAGCCAAAGCAAGCGCCGAACGTCCCTGGGTTTGAACTGACGTCGATCTTTCTATTATTGCCTACATTTATGCGGCGCCTGACTTATTTGCGAATCAGGCGCCGTTTTTCGGCTTTGTTGCACAAATCGATCTTAGGTCGGACTTCCCCTTACGCCTGACGGAGCTATCCTACAGCCACAGTTTTGGGAATGCCGAGCGCAGTGAAGCCCCCTTTCGTGCATGTAAACATGCACTGCCGGGCAGTGGTTGAGGATCGGACCGCTTCGTTTCGTGCCCTAGCTCCGGGCGTATCTGGTTTCCACAGCTTGGCGTTCTTGCGAGGCGGGATGACAGCATGTGCATTACGGGCAGCTATCGCCCTCGGCTTTGATACCGGTGCTGTCCACAAGAAGGTGCAGCAGTCCCCTGAACCCCGATAGGGAATGGCGACTGGCAGCGTTTTCTGTCGCCGACATAAGGTGCTGAAATCCGGCACCGCCCAGTCCAACCCAACCAGTCCAGCAGGCTTTCGACGAACCCAGTCGTCTGCCTCAAAGGTAGACCAAACAGAACTTTGAGCGTCAGGCATGCTTGTATCGCCGCGTCGCTATAGACTTGCTGACGTCCACGGCGACCAGAAGGCCTGGCCCCCCACACCATCTCAGCGTCAAACCAGATCGAAAGAGACCCACGCTGCATAAGGGCTTGGTTGTAATCTGACCAGTTCTTGGTCTTGTAAGTTTGCGGTGCCCAGCGGCTCATGGACAACCGTTATCACGCTGGATTCACAACATGAATCCCCTCACCACGATTAGTGCAACAAAGCCGATTTTACTGTATTCTCATACCGTGACAGTGGATGGCGTGCTGACTATTCCAAGTTTGCCGGGTTACTTCAGATCGTTCACTGTGAGACGCTTCCTCTTGGCAGGACCAGGCCCAGATACGTAAACGAAGTTTTCTTGTCTTTTGATAAGTTCCAAGGAGACGCCAGCCCAAAAAAATTTCCAGTGCCCGCAGTCAAATTGCCAGAGCAACTAACGGTGGAAGACAAAAAGATTATTTTCAAGCATACTCGGCGGTCGTTCAGACGTGGTCCCAGTAATTCGACCAATTTGCAGCCAACTTAAGGTGGATCATGGTTTCATTTAGGCTGCTGATCTCATTGGTTCCGTTTTTCTTTAATAGGCTTC
>JBLHMP010000005.1:0-71634 GCA_047623555.1 Granulosicoccus sp. | reverse complement strand
ACACAATCCTGATCTCAAAGCCAAATACACCGCCCTCATCAAAGCAGGAAAACCCGCGAAAGTTGCTCTCGTCGCCTTGATGCGAAGACTGATCATCCTCGTCAACACGCTGATCCGAGAGGATCGGAAATGGGAGAAAAACAGGGCTTGATTAAGACGGATACTACAAAGCTAGCGTGACATAGGCAATCTGACAACGTCGGCAGGGTTGGGCGTAGGGTGGGTGAAAACCCACGCATTCTGCCCCGTTGCCCCCGGACGCAACTGGCGCTAAACCGCCCGCATGACACAATCAATCCGACCACACCGCAATTTCTATGGCCGATTTAGTGGGAAAACCCTTAAATCCAACCAGAAGAAATATCTAAACGAGGACCTTTCGGCCTTGTCCCCCGGCGCTGTCGGCTGGGATGAAAACCCCGATCGCAGCAATCTTGACCTCGAAACACTGTTTGACGGCAGGCCCGTCTGGCTCGAAATCGGCTTTGGCGGTGGCGAGCATATGGTGCATCAGGCGCAAAACAACCCGGATGTTGGCATTATTGGCGCCGAGCCCTATATCAACGGCGTCGCCATGTTGTTGGGCAAAATCCGCAAGGCCAATGTTAACAATCTCGCCGTTCACCCCGGTGATGCGCGTGATCTGTTTGATGTGCTGCCCGATGCATCCATCTCCTGGGCGTTTCTGCTTTACCCTGACCCTTGGCCGAAAAAACGCCACCATCGCCGCCGCTTTGTCACGTCTGAGCATCTGTTGCCGTTGATCCGCGTCCTAAAACCCGGCGCTATTTTTCGTGTTGCTACCGATATTCCCGACTATGTGCGCCAAACCATGGTGGAAGTACCCAAAGCCGGGTTTGAATGGCTTGCCGAGGGCCCGAGCGATTGGCGTGCGCCTTGGGCAGATTGGATTTCGACCCGCTATGAACAAAAGGCGCTGCGCGAAGGGCGGGTTCCGTATTATATGACATTCCGCAAACCGGGCTGAGGTCTGGACCGCCCGGCCCCAATTCGCTAAGCCGTTTGCAACATATCCAACCAAAGGAATTCCCATGTCCGGTCACGGTACTCCGATCCCGATGCGCTCCTCCCCATGTGGTCCGCTTACCGGCGTGGCCGAAGTGCCCGGCGACAAATCTATCTCGCATCGCTCCCTAATTCTGGGCGCTCTGGCCATTGGCGAGACCAAAATTTCCGGCCTTCTGGAGGGCGAAGACGTTCTGGATACCGCCCGCGCCATGCGCGCATTCGGCGCCGAAGTCACCGATCACGGCGGCGGCAATTGGTCGGTCTTTGGTGTCGGCGTTGGTGGCTTTGCCGAACCCGATCAGGTCATCGATTGCGGCAATTCCGGCACTGGTGTGCGACTGATTATGGGGGCAATGGCATCCTGTCCGATCACCGCCACGTTCACTGGCGACGCCAGCCTGAATAGCCGCCCAATGGCGCGCGTCACCGATCCTCTGGCCTTGTTCGGCGCCCAAACCGTGGGCCGCACAAGGGGCCGTTTGCCGATGACAATCGTTGGTGCCGCTGATCCGGTGCCAGTGAATTACGTTGTGCCAGTGCCCTCAGCTCAGGTAAAATCTGCGGTGCTGTTTGCCGGGCTGAACACACCGGGCAAAACCGTTGTGATAGAAAAAGAAGCCACCCGCGATCACACCGAACGCATGCTCGCCGGGTTTGGCGCCGAAATCACCACCGAGGAAACCAACGAAGGCCGCGTTATCACCCTGACCGGCCAACCCGAGTTGAAACCACAAACCATCGCCGTGCCGCGTGACCCGTCCAGCGCCGCATTCCCGGTTTGCGCCGCTTTGATTGTGCCGGGATCGGACGTGCTGGTGCCCGGCATTGGCCTGAACCCAACCCGCGCCGGGCTGTTCACCACGCTGCGTGAAATGGGCGCCGACCTGAGCTATGAAAACGAACGCCTTGAAGGTGGCGAACCAGTCGCCGACTTGCGCGCACGGTTCTCGCCCAACATGAAGGGCGTTGAGGTGCCGCCGCATCGCGCCGCCAGCATGATCGACGAATACCCGGTGCTGTCGGTGGTGGCGTCCCATGCCACTGGCGTTACCACGATGCGCGGCGTCAAAGAATTGCGTGTCAAAGAAAGCGACCGGATCGACGCCATGGCAACTGGCCTGCGCGCCTGTGGTGTCACGGTCGAGGACGGTCCCGATTGGTGGTCCGTGACCGGCATGGGCCCGGGCGCAATGCCGGGCGGCGCCACCTGCATTAGCCATCTGGATCATCGGATTGCCATGTCGTTCATGGTGGCCGGTATGGCCGCACAACAGCCTATATCGCTCGATGATGGCACGCCCATCGCTACATCGTTCCCAATTTTCGAACCGTTAATGGGTGATTTGGGCGCCAAGGTTGAACGGACAAGCTGATGCCACGCAAAATAGCCTATTGGGTTGTCTTTGCCCTGACCTTTGCGATCTATCTGACGATGTTAACCTGGACCTTGCCCGACATCAGCGCCGATGCTGCGGGTCTCGTACCGTTTGATATGCGCCCCTTTGGCTATTCCCCGGACGAAGCGCGCGCATTTCTCGCGGCGCTCGGCGACAAAGGCCGCGCACTTTACCTTGGCCCGCAAAATATGCTCGACCTGCTGTACCCATTCGTGCTGGCGATCACCCTCGCCGGAGCCGTGGCGGCGTTGATCGCAGATTGGCGACTGCGCGGTGTTCTATACACCGTCATTCTGGGCGGCATTTTGGCGGATTACGTTGAAAACACTTTTGTTGCGCTGATGCTGGAATATACCGAACCGGTGCCCGACAAATTGGCACGATTTGCCAGCAAGGCCACGGTGATCAAATCGGCGCTAACCGGATTTGCGATGGTCGGCGTGCTTGGCGGCCTGATCCTTGCAGGCATAAAACGCTGGAGCAAAAAATGACCGAACCTTTTACCGTTTCTGTTGATGGCCCGGCTGCTGCCGGCAAAGGCACAATATCCAAGGCTGTTGCCGCCCATTTCGGTTTTGCGCATCTGGACACCGGGCTGCTGTACCGGGTGGTTGGCGCCAAAACCCTGACCGGAGTTGATCCGATCACGGCGGCGCAGGCATTGCGGGCCGACGATTTGACCGCTGACAATTTGCGCAGCCCCGAGGTGGCACAGGCGGCGTCAAAGGTTGCGGTTATCGCCGAGGTCCGCGCCGCACTGGTTGATTTTCAGCGCGCCTTTGCCCGTCGGGCCGGTGGCGCGGTGCTGGACGGGCGTGACATTGGCACGGTGATCTGCCCGCAGGCCGAGGCCAAGCTGTTTGTGACCGCAAGCGCCGAAATCCGCGCCCATCGCCGCTGGTTAGAACTAATCGAAACCGAACATGATGTGACCCCGAACGAGGTGCTGGCCGATGTTAAAGCGCGCGATGAGCGGGACATGACCCGCGTTGAGGCGCCGTTAAAACCGGCACAGGATGCGGTGCAAATCGACACCTCTGAATTGAGTGTAGCAGATGCGATTTCAGCGGCTGTTGTTGCTGTTTCGGCAAAACGACTGACGCTCTAAAAGGGATTTCGCACCATGAAACCAAGACAAATTGGCCGTGATGGCCCGATGATTTCGCCTATGGGCGTCGGGGCCATGTCATTCGCTGAATTTTATGGTCCCACCACGGATGCGGCCAGCCACGCCATTCTGGATGCGGCGATTGAATTAGGCGTGACCCATATTGATACGTCCAACGTCTACGGCATGGGCCGGTCCGAAAATGCGATAGGCTCGTATTTTGCGGCCAACCCATCGGCGCGTGACGGATTTCATATTGCCACCAAAGCCGGGATATCCCGAACGCCGGATGGCATGCGGGCGTTTGACAATTCGGCGGACCACCTTGAGGCCGAGTTGGACAAATCGCTGGCCCGAATGGGGATCGACCATGTCGATCTGTTTTATATCCACCGTCGCGACGATTCGATCCCGATTGAGGAGGCCACCGAAAATCTGGCCCGCCTAGTGAAATCCGGCAAAACCCGCGCCATCGGGTTTTCCGAAATCGCCCCCAGCAGCCTGCGCCGCGCCGCGTCGGTGCATCATATCGCGGCTGTTCAATCCGAATATTCGCTGGCGACGCGGTATCCCGAGCTTGGTCTGGTACAGACCTGCGCCGAGCTTGGCACGGCATTGGTCGCATTCTCGCCAGTTTCCCGGTCGTATCTGACGGACAATCCACTGACCGACAAAGCGCTGGGCAACCTGCCGTTCCTGACCGGAAATCCGCGGTTCCAAGAACCGAACCTGTCGGTAAACCGGAAAATCACTGATGGCTTTCGGGCGCTGGCGGCAGATATGGGCACCCCGGCATCGGCTTTGGCCCTTGCTTGGCTGATGCATCAGGGCGATCATATTATCCCAATTCCCGGCACACGGTCGGTGAGCCATTTTCACGAACTCGCGGCGGGCATGGATTTGGCGTTGTCGGCAGATGATCTGGCGGCGATTGAGTCTGTCCTGCCGGTGGGTTGGGCGCATGGCGACCGGTACAATGCGGATCAATGGACCGGCCCTGAACGCTATAGCTAGCAGCTATTTCGCCTTTGCCCGAAAGGGCAGGGCGAGCACCGCAATCGTCCGTTTATAGGGGGGTAGTCCGGTATCGGGATGCAGCCCCAACTCGGCCGGTGGAACGCCGGGATGATAGACAAATGTGCCAACAAAGATGGAATTTTGCGCATCCCATCCGCACATCGACATTAAAATGGCTGATCAGCCCGTGCATGCCGTTGATCATAAATAACATTGCAACCGCCTCTTGTGAATATCCCGTGGCCCAACTCGGCAATATCAGGGCAAATCCCTGTATCAGAACCTCGTTAATCGGGTGAAATACCGCGTGCGTTACCAGATACAGACGTGCCGGTAGGTGATGGGCGGCAGGTGATGGGCGGCGTGGAATTTCCACATCCATTTGCCAAACCGCCCACGGCCTTTGTGCATCAACCGATGTAGCGCGTAATTGGTCGCCTCAAAGATCAACAAGGCGGTGATGACCTGCACCAGCCTGCGCGATGCTTTGTTGACCGAGTCGCGGCAGGTTGGCTGGAACGACATCACGATCCAGACGATATGTGACCCGGCGGATGTGGCGCGCTCGTCTTTCTATGCGCATTATGCCAACAGAACTGCGTTGCTGGATGATGTGTTTGCGGTGGTGACCGAGGATCTGCACCAGACCATTTTCAACCAACCGCCGCGCCCCGGTGAACTGGTGACCATCCGCTGGCTGGTTGACCATATCGGCGCGCAGCCCGAGCAGTTTTTTGCCAATGCCGGCACCAAGGCCGGGCGTACGATCAACGCGCGGTTTCACCAAACAGCGGGCTCTCTTCTCGGTGAAGAATTACAGCGAAAACAGACGCAAATGACGCCCGATGCCATCGCCTTTTGCATTGGCGGGGCGTTTGCCAGTATCGAACATGACATGCAGCAGCGGCAAAATGGCGGGCCGGACCGCACTATGGGCAGCATTTGCGCGTTGATACGCACGGTAATTGAGCCGCGATCGAAGTGGGATCAGAGTCGACGCCGCGGGCTTTTGGCTTGCAAGCGCAGGGATTCTCACCTATAGGACTGCCTGTCCAAGCGGCGATAACAGTTGCGGATGAGGAATGTGAGTAGGGTCGGTTATCCGGCCCTGTTTCGTTGTCATGCCGTTATCATCGCGAACGACCAAATGAAACTGAAAGACCGGTGGAGACAACCACCCGGCCCGAAACACGTTACAAAGGATACCGAGACCCTAATGGCTCAAGATACATCTATGGAGGACTTCGAAGCCCTCTTGAACGAAAGCTTCGAAATGGACACTCCCGTTGAAGGGACTGTCGTCAAAGGCAAAGTCATCGCAATCGAAGCGGGACAAGCCATCATCGACGTCGGCTATAAGATGGAAGGCCGCGTTGATCTGAAAGAATTCGCAAATCCCGGAGAAGCCCCTGACATCGCCGTTGGCGACGAAGTCGAAGTCTTCTTGCGTCAGGTTGAAAACTCTCGCGGCGAAGCCGTCGTTTCGCGTGAAATGGCCCGTCGTGAAGAAGCCTGGGATCGTCTTGAAAAAGCCTATGCTGACGAATTGCGCGTCGAAGGCGCTATCTTTGGTCGGGTCAAGGGCGGCTTTACTGTTGATCTGGGCGGCGCGGTTGCGTTCCTTCCTGGATCACAGGTTGATGTGCGCCCTGTGCGTGATGCGGGCCCATTGATGGGTCTTAAGCAGCCATTCCAGGTTCTGAAAATGGATCGTCGTCGGGGCAACATCGTTGTGTCGCGCCGTGCTATCCTTGAAGAATCCCGTGCCGAACAGCGCGCCGAAATTATTGCCAAGCTCAAAGAGGGTGACACCGTTGACGGTGTGGTCAAGAATATCACCGAATACGGTGCGTTTGTTGATCTGGGCGGTGTTGACGGTCTGTTGCACGTTACAGACATGGCATGGCGTCGGGTCAACCACCCGTCCGAAATCCTTGCGATTGGTGAGACTGTTAAGATTCAGGTCATCAAGATCAACAAAGAAACCCACCGTATCAGCCTTGGTATGAAGCAGTTGCAAGAGGATCCATGGGATCTGGTTGCTGCCAAATACGGACTGAATTCGACCCACACCGGTCGTGTGACCAACATCACCGACTACGGCGCATTTGTTGAACTTGAGCCAGGTGTTGAAGGTCTGGTTCACGTGTCCGAAATGTCCTGGACCAAGAAAAACATCCACCCTGGCAAGATCGTTTCGACCAGCCAGGAAGTCGAAGTTATGGTTCTGGATATTGACGGTTCAAAGCGTCGTGTATCCCTTGGTCTGAAACAGACCATGCGCAACCCATGGGAAGTGTTTGCAGAAACGCATCCTGAGGGCAAAGAAGTCGAAGGCGAAGTCAAGAACATCACCGAATTCGGTCTGTTCATTGGCCTCGAAGGCGACATCGATGGCATGGTTCACCTGTCCGACCTGTCATGGGACGAACGTGGCGAAGAAGCCATTCAAAGCTACCGCAAAGGTGACATGGTTCAGGCCGTTGTCTCCGAAGTGGATGTTGAGAAAGAGCGTATTTCGCTGTCGATCAAAGCCATGGGCGGCGACAAGTTCGCCGAAGCCATTGGCGGCGTAAAGCGCGGTTCGATCATCACAGTCAACGTGACTGCGATCGAAGATGGCGGTGTAGAGGTCGAATATGAAGGCATGAAATCCTTCATCCGTCGCTCTGACCTGTCGCGTGATCGTGCTGAACAGCGCCCTGACCGGTTCTCGGTTGGCGACAAGGTTGATGCCCGCGTAACCAACGTGGACAGCAAAACCCGTCGTTTGGGTCTGTCGATCAAAGCCCGCGAAATTGCAGAAGAGAAAGAAGCCGTCGCACAGTATGGTTCATCTGACTCGGGCGCATCGCTTGGCGATATTCTGGGTGCGGCGCTTAAGGGCGACGAATAATCCAATAAAATTTCAGATTTGATCTGAGTAAAGGCCCCGCACCCTTCTGGTTGCGGGGCCTTTTTTTGTGCTGCTGTCTGAGGCTCATAATGAACCCCGGGCAAACATGGCGGCACTGTAGTGGTGTTCAAAAATGCAGGATACTCGAGAACAGTTGATGAACCCGTGATCAGACGGCGTATTTGCGAATCATAAGCGGTGTGATGCGGCGACCAGATGTGGAGCCTGAGCAATGAAATCTGCCAAAACGAACGGTTAAGGTGGAGGGAATAGGTGGGTTTTTGCCAAGAGGCTGAAAAAAGGCGACTTTTTCCTACGGTACTGGTTTCAGAAAGCAAAATGTGTACCTATACTTAGGCAACCGAGCGATGAGTCCTGAAATTTTACTGTGGGAGGAACACAATCAATGATCCGGTCTGAGCTGATACAGAAAATCGCTGATGAGAACCCACATCTGTACCAAAGAGATGTTGAACGTATTGTGAATACAGTTTTTGACGAAGTGACCGGCGCCATGTCGCGCGGTGACCGTGTTGAGCTTCGCGGCTTTGGCGCGTTTTCGGTCAAAAAACGCGATGCACGCATCGGACGCAACCCACGGACTGGCGAAACCGTCAGTGTCGAAGAGAAACATGTCCCCTTTTTCAAAACCGGCAAATTGCTGCGTGATCGTTTGAACGGAAAATAACGCAATGCGTTACATTCGATATGCCTTTTTAGGTTGTCTTGGAATCATTCTGGTTTCGGTCTCAATAGCCAATCGGGCCTTGGTTGAAATTAGGCTGATCCCGGATGCGCTGGGCGAGTTGATAGGATTCAACATGGGGTTCAGCTTGCCATTGTTTGTGGTGATTCTACTTGGAATCGCCGCGGGTCTGGTGATTGGTTTTATCTGGGAATGGTTACGTGAGTATAAACAGCGCCGCACCGGCAGCACGTCGGCCCGGACCGTGCGCAAGCTTGAGCGCGAAGTGACCAAGCTCAAGGGTGAAAAGCACCAGGGCAAGGACGAGGTTCTGGTGATTCTGGAAGAGGCCAGTTAGAGTGGCGATGCCTTCGGACATTCAAGTTAAAATTTGCGGGTTAAAGGATACCAAAAGCGTCACTGCGGTTGTTGCGGCTGGGGCGCGTTATGTTGGGTTTGTATTTTTCCCGAAATCCCCACGTAATCTGACGATTCCAAACGCGGCTGCTTTGGCGGTGACGGTTCCGGCTGGCATCTGCAAAGTGGCGCTGTGTGTGAATGCGGATAATGCCCTATTGGATCAGTTGACCGAGGCCGTCCCGCTGGACATGTTGCAACTACACGGCAGCGAAAGCCCAGAGCGCGTGGCCGAAGTGCAACAACGCTATGGCCTGCCGGTGATGAAAGCTGTGGGGGTTGCAGATGAGGGTGACCTGGCGCTGCTGGACGACTACACGCGTGTGGCCAATCAGATTCTTGTGGATGCTAAGCCGCCAAAAAACTCTGAACTGCCGGGTGGAAACGGTTTGTCGTTTGACTGGCGGTTGATTGCCGGGCGTCGTTGGACCGTGCCTTGGATGCTGGCCGGCGGGTTGACGGCGGGCAACGTTGCCGAAGCCATTCGGTTGACCGGGGCACGGCAGGTGGATGTTTCTTCTGGCGTTGAGAGCGCGCCGGGCGCTAAGGATTTGGAGCTGATCTCGGGTTTTGTGACTGCTGCACGGGTTTAAGTCATATATGTACCGGAACTTAGTCGCGTCGCCGTGCGCGCCGCGCGGAGGTATTTTTGACGAGAAGAAACACGTTGGGTTCTTTACCCGGCTGGGTCAAAGCGCTACACGCGGGTGGACTTTGGGGGAGCGTGACTGATGGCTGAAGATCTTTTTAATTCGTTTATGAATGGGCCGGACGAGCATGGCCGCTTTGGCGATTTTGGTGGGCGGTTTGTCAGTGAAACACTGATGCCGTTGATCCTGAGCCTTGAAAAAGAATATGAACGGGCCAAGACGGATGACAGTTTCTGGGCCGAAATGGATGACCTCTGGACGCATTATGTGGGCCGCCCGTCGCCGTTGTATTACGCAGATCGGCTGACCAGGCATTTGGGCGGGGCAAAAATTTATCTCAAGCGGGATGAGCTAAACCATACCGGCGCGCATAAAATCAACAACGTGTTGGGTCAGATTCTTTTGGCGCGCCGTATGGGTAAAAACCGCATTATTGCGGAAACCGGGGCTGGTCAGCACGGCGTTGCCACTGCGACGGTTTGTGCCAAATTTGGCCTGCAATGCGTCGTCTATATGGGCGCGCATGATGTGGAACGTCAGGCACCCAACGTATTCCGTATGCGTCTTTTGGGGGCCGAAGTTATACCAGTGACCTCTGGGCGCGGTACGCTAAAGGACGCGATGAATGATGCGTTGCGCGATTGGGTGACCAACGTGCGCGATACGTTTTATTGCATTGGCACGGTGGCAGGGCCGCACCCTTATCCGGCGATGGTACGTGATTTTCAGTCGATTATTGGCAAAGAAGCCAAAGAACAGATGATGGCCGCCGAGGGCCGGTTACCGGATACTTTGATCGCGGCCATTGGCGGTGGATCAAACGCAATGGGGCTGTTTTTCCCATTTCTGGATGACACATCGGTTGAACTCATCGGGGTCGAGGCCGGTGGCAAGGGCGTCAACGACAAGATGGAGCATTGCGCCTCACTGAACGGGGGACGTCCGGGGGTGTTGCATGGCAACCGCACCTATTTGTTGCAGGACGATGATGGTCAGATCCTCGAAGGATTCTCGATCAGTGCCGGGCTGGATTATCCGGGAGTCGGACCCGAGCATTCCTGGCTACACGAGATTGGCCGGGCGAAATATGTGTCGATCACCGATGTCGAGGCTTTGGAAGCGTTTGAGTTGTGCTGCCTGCAAGAGGGCATCATTCCGGCGCTGGAACCCAGCCATGCGCTGGCGCATGTGATGAAAATCGCACCAACGTTGCCTGCGGACCATTTGATCTGCATGAATATGTGCGGCCGTGGCGACAAGGATATATTCACCGTCGCCAAGGCATTGGGATTTGAAATGGGCGAATTCGCCTAAGGCTCGCGGACCTTAGTCAAACGTTCCAGCAACCCGGCCCAGCAGCATAAAAGCGCGGGCTGTGCGGGTGTTGCTAAGGGCGGAAATGTCGGCATCGCTGGCCTCGGGCTCAAAACCGGCAAAGGTTTGGTCAAACCGGCGCAGAAAATGATGCGCGGCATCGCGAAAAATAGGGTCTTGTTTCATGCGGCCCGAGGTCAGCGCCAGCGACGAGCGATCCCGCACACCGCCCAAAGCTGCCACCGTTCGGCCACGCGCGCCTTGGGCAAATGCACGCCAGATTTCAGGGCGGGCCATGTCGGGGCGCAAATCATCCATATAGATGCCGTCCTGAGACAGCAGCGTCAGCACATCCTGGGCCGCCTGAATCAGCTGCGAGGTGTTACGATCGCGCAGGGCACGGCGCAGGGCGGCAAAACCGGCTTCGTCTTCGGCTGTTTCCGGGAAGTTCAGTGCCCGGATGAAATCTTTGGCGGGCAGGGGCGGGGATAACTCTTCGGCCTGAGTGCCAAGTTCCAGTGACCCCTGATCGCCACCATTTGTTGCCACGGGAGGCACCGTCGCAATTGTGGCACGCTGGGCGTCGCGGCGGGACGTCGTAAAAGTGGCGAGCGTGGTTTCGGTCTTTTTCGCAGCCGCGGCAATTTCGTCCAGTTTTTTGCTGACCGAGGGCTCTGGGCCAATGGTTGAACGCTGCTGTTGTGCCACATAGGCTTGGCGGATTGCGTCAATAGCAGTTTGCAAACGCTGGCTTTCTTCGCGCATCATCCGTGCGGACCGTGTCGCCGTGGCGGCCACCCAGATCATCGCAACCGGCATGAAAATCACCAGAGCGGTGACCAGAAACTGCATGCCATCCAAGGTCGCCGGTGATTTGACGAAAAACACGATAGAGCCAACCAGCCAGATCAACGTCAGCACCAGCGCCGTAATTTCGATGCCGCTGATGGTTTGCGGTCCGGGCCGGTCATAGATGCCAAGCGGCGTTGGGTTGGCTGAATCTGGGTCGGGCAATTGGCCGGACATAGGGGGTGCTCCGTCAGGAATAGACGATTTTTAGAACTTCGTAGGACCGTTGGCCACCGGGGGTGCGGACCTCGACGCTGTCGCCTTCGTCTTTGCCGATCAGGGCGCGGGCGATGGGTGATTTGATGTTGAGCAGACCCTTTTCGACGCTGGCCTCGTGTTCGCCAACAATCTGCCAGGTCTTTTCTTCGTCGGTGTCTTCGTCCACCAGCGTCACTTTGGCGCCAAACTTGATCGTTCCGCTAAGATTGGCCGGATTGATGATTTCGGCATAGGACAACACAGCCTCGATCTCTTTGACGCGGCCTTCGATGAACGAATGTTTTTCGCGGGCAGAATGGTATTCGGCATTTTCCGACAGATCGCCATGTTCGCGAGCTTCGGCGATGGCTTTGATGATGTTGGGGCGTTCAACGGTTTTGAGCAGTTTCAGTTCTGTCTCAAGGGCTGCGTGCCCCCCTGCGGTCATCGGAATTTTGTCCATTTGGTCCTGTATCCACACAAAAATAGGTGTCCCGCCAATATTCTTGGCGTCACCGGTTGGGTTACAGGCTACCTGACCCAAAGCAGGTGTGGAATGCAAGAGCATCCGCGCATTGGCACGCGCGGAAACTGGCCTAAATCGCTTTAATCGTACTGAACCACCTCATATTCGATGCCATCATGGTCGCGGAAGTAGAACCGCTGGCCGGGCTCATAGTCGCCAAAGTTGCCGGGGGTGAACCCGGCACCGATCACTTTGTGCTTCATAGCGGCGATATCATCGACGATGATCGCGATGTGATTCAGCCCGCCAACGGTGAAATGGCTTTCGGGGCTTTTGGCAGGGCTGTTGGGTGGGGTGTAAAGCGCCAGATAGTCGGTGTCGCTGCCGACGTGAACGGTTTGACCGCCGTGAATGCTGTCGCCTTTCCAGCGCACATGCCAGCCGAATAAATCACACATCCAGACGGCGGTAGCGTCGGTATCGGTGACGGTAAGATTAACGTGTTCCAGAATTGCGGGCATGGGTGAAATCCTTTGCTTGCGTGTTATGTTTGGTCTATCTTAATTTCCAAACCTAACTTTAGGTCAAGGTATTTTCCAAAGGGCGATAATGGCAGTATCTGACGGGCTTTCGATTGGCGCATTGGCCGGGCGCACTGGGTTGGCGGTTTCGGCGATCCGCTATTATGAATCACAAGGCCTGATCCGCCCGTGGCGCAATGCGGGTGGCCAACGCCGGTTTCAGCGAGCCGATCTGCGGCGGTTGAGTTTTGTGATCATCGCACAGAAGTTCGGCTTTACCCTGCCAGAAATCCGCGACCTGCTGGATCGGTTGCCCGGGAGCCGTACACCGACGCCGCTCGACTGGGCCGCGATCAGCGTGGCGTTTCGCACGCGACTGGATCAGCGCATTCAAACATTGCAGACATTGCGCGATAATCTGGATGGCTGTATCGGCTGTGGCTGTCTGTCGATGCCAAAATGTGCGTTGTACAATCGGGACGACCGGGCGCAGGCCAAAGGATCTGGTCCAAGGTATCTGATGGGGGATCGACCAGAATAGGCTGTAACAGGCCCTAGTCCGAGTCGGATTCTTCCAACGCATATCGCTTTTCAAAATTTAGCTGAATTTGGTGAAGCTCTTCGATGGCGGCGCGAATGTCGGAGCTGTCGATGACGTTAACCTCAACACGTTTGCCCATGTGAGACAATTTCTGGCGGTCTTGCCGGTGAGACTTCGATTTGAAATCGGACACCTGATAATAGTTGAACTTGCGGGCGAAACCTTTGGGTGTTGTTTCTCCAACTAAGGTGGTTTCGACACTGTCCTCGATCAGCACCTGAGTGTTCTCGTCAACCAAAATGGTGTCGGGTTCAGCTATGCTTTGCAATCTGGCCGCAAGGTTGACCGGGCTTCCCAGAACTGTGTAATCCAACCGCAAATCCGACCCAAAATTGCCCACTGTGCAGTATCCGGTGGCAATGCCCATACGCACACGTAGGCCACGATTGACGCCATTTTTTTTCCAGTATTTTTGCAGCTCGGCAATCCGGCTGCGCATGCGAACGGCCATTTCTATACACCTGAGGGCGTCTTCGGCTTCGCCCTCGGATTCTGGATCGCCAAAAAACACCAAAATCGCATCGCCGATGAATTTGTCGATGGTTCCACCGCAATCAATGGCGATGCTGCTCATTTCCGACAGATATGAGTTGATGACCAACGCCAGTCGTTCAGGTTCGAGCGTGTCGCTGAGATCGGTGAACTGGACGATATCAGAAAAGAAAATAGTCAGGTTTTTTCGGGCGTGTTTGTGGCTTTGATCTTCGGTTTCAGAAAAAATGCTGTTGTATATTTGTGGCGAAAGATATTGGGCCAGTCGGGTCGCAAGGTTTTCTAGCTCGCGGCTTTTTTCCTCGATAAGCTCTTGGTCTCTGATTTTCTGCTCGAGCAGTTCCTCGCGCTCGTGTTTCAGCTGCCATTCTGCCGTGCGATCAACGAACTGACCCTGAACCCCATTCAGATAGCTGAATCCGTCATCTTGGGTCTTGGCAGACATCAGGGAAAAAACCCGGTTCTCGCCGTTTACGGAAATTTCGACATGGGGCAATAGGACAGACCCCTGTGTCTCTAATGTTGCGATGAATGTGTCGATCTGCGTGCCGGGTATGCGAAGCTGTTCAAGCACGTCCAGCAAAGGTGCGTTGACAACGTTACCAAGGATTGGGAAAAACGAGCGGAAATTTTCATTAACGCGCAGAATTTCCAGATCGTCATTGGCAAAATATGCCGCTGTTATGGCGTTGCGAAAATTGAAGAAACTCAGATCAATGATGCTTTTTTGATTAAAAAATTGTTCCGCATTCATGTGATCACGCCTTTGCTATTCTCGCATGTGACTTTTTGGCAGTGTTTGCATTATTGCGCAAGCTTGGCGGTACAGCGCTAGCTGTTCAGTTTGGACAACTTTCCGGTCACAGCACCCCAAATTGTAACACAAAACGGAACGCAATATGTGAGAGCCACCTTGGTCAATGGCGGCATTTGCCCCTGAACGATTAGGTCGCCGTGGTTAATAAGTGTCAGAATGGTTCCCACGACCAGCGCGGTAAAAAACGCCTTTTTGGGCGTGCCATCGCCAAACATAAGTTTGCTCAGAGGCGGGTGGGATACAGCTGAATTCACGTCAGACATTAACATTTCGTCTCTTGTTGATCGGTTTCGGACTTGTCTGGATAACAGTGGCCAAACGCCCTCATTCAGGGAACCTAGACTGCTTGCCGTCAAAAGCCAATTAGGCTGACACAATTGTGAGATGTTGCGAAAGGGCACAGGGCAAGACAGGTTTTCGCCACTGGCAACAGTTAAGAATACCAGTGGGGATTTTGATTATCGGTGTGACGTGGAGTTTTGATTGACCTTGGGGCCAGCGAAAAGGTATTTACGCGCGAAAGATTATTGCGCCCGGGGCTCGGGTTGTCAAATATTACGCCCTCGAGCGGGCGATCCAAGCAAACGCAAGGAGCGATGAAATGGCCGAGATTGAACGCGAAATGATGGAATACGACGTTGTCATCGTCGGAGCCGGTCCTGCAGGGCTATCGGCGGCCATTCGTTTGAAACAACTGGATGCAGATATTCAGGTTGTTGTGCTGGAAAAAGGCTCAGAGGTTGGCGCGCATATATTGTCGGGCGCGGTTCTTGATCCTTGCGGGCTTGACGCATTGATCCCGGATTGGAAGGCCAAAGGCGCGCCAATCAACGTTAAGGTCGAGAAAGACAATTTCTATATTCTCGGCGAAGCCGGCAAGCTGCGTATTCCCAATCTGGCATTGCCACCGCTGTTATCCAATCATGGCAACTATATTGTGTCTATGGCCAATGTCTGCCGCTGGATGGCCGAACAAGCCGAAGACCTAGGTGTTGAGATTTTCCCCGGCATGGCTTGTTCAGAACTGGTTTATGGTGAAAACGGTGAAGTCAAAGGCGTGGTTGCGGGTGAGTTTGGTAAAGATGCCGATGGTGGCCACGGCGCCAACTATGAACTGGGTATGGAACTGCTGGGCAAATACGTATTCCTGTCCGAAGGCGTCCGCGGCTCACTGTCTAAGGAGGTGATTGCCAAATACGACCTGTCTGCCGGCAAAGCGCCGCAGAAATTCGGTCTTGGCATGAAAGAAATCTGGGAAATTGACCCTGCCAAGCACCATGAAGGCACTGTTACCCACACGATGGGGTGGCCACTGGGCGGCAACGCTGGCGGTGGATCGTTTGTATATCACACTGAAAACAATCAAGTCTATGTCGGGTTTGTTGTGCATTTGAACTATGTCAACCCGCATTTGTTTCCTTACATGGAATTCCAGCGCTTCAAACATCACCCGATGATTGCGGACTTGCTTAAAGGTGGCAAACGCGTGGCTTACGGCGCGCGGGCATTGACCGAAGGCGGCTATCAGTCGATGCCCAAGATGGTATTTCCGGGCGGCGCATTGCTGGGCTGTTCGGTGGGCATGATCAACGTGCCGCGCATCAAGGGCAACCACAACGCGATGCTGTCCGGCAAGGCCGCAGCCGAGGCCGCCTATGCCGCTATCCAAGATGGCCGCGCCCAGGATGAGCTGACAGATTACGAGGACGAAGTCCGCAATGGCGCGATTGGTGCAGACCTGAAACCGGTGCGCAACGTTAAACCAATCTGGAGCAAATTCGGCCTGCTGGCGTCGCTGTTTGCGGGTGGCTTTGACATGTGGTTCCAGTCGATTTTCAAATTCTCGCTGTTTGGCACAATGAAACATGGCAAAACCGACGCGGCGGCGACGGGCAAGGCGGCGGATTACCCGGTTATTGATTACCCCCGGCCTGACGGCACGTTGTCGTTTGATCGGCTGACCAATGTCAGTTTCTCGGCAACCAACCACGAAGAAAGCCAGCCCTGCCATCTGCAACTGGCCGACTCGAGCATTCCGATCTCGGTGAACCTGCCGGAATACGCCGAACCGGCACAACGCTATTGCCCGGCGGGCGTGTACGAAGTGGTTGAGGAAGAGGGCAAAGACCCACGGTTTATCATCAATTTTCAGAACTGCGTGCATTGCAAAACCTGTGATATCAAAGATCCCAGCCAGAACATCACCTGGGTGACTCCACAGGGCGGTGACGGGCCGAACTATCCGAACATGTAAGGCTGGTAGTGGCGGGCAATCGCTCGCCATTTGCGCGCCACAATGTCGTGTTATCCAGTCTGCATGTCAGATTTGGATGACCTTAAGCGCTCTTTGCGCCACGAAAAACCTACATCGCGGCGCCAAATGCGCGCCGCAGGTCTGCGTGCGCGGACGTTGTCGCCGTGGCGGATTGGGCTAAAGCTGCTCAGCATCCCGGTCCTCGCCGTTTCTGTGGCCGTGTCGATCTACATTCGCACGAGCCCCTATGAGCCGGAACAGGCGCTTGCACATCTGATTGCGCGGGCAAACTGTGATGCGGCCCGATCAATTGGGTTGGCCCCGGCCTATCGCGGCGGGTTGGGCTATCACGCGCGCAATGATGCGGATGGCGACGGCGTGGCATGTGAAATGAACCGCCCGTTCAAAGCCGCTCCGATGGTTCAGGGGATGAAGCTGACCAAAGTCGAACCCGCAGCCGCCCCATCGGTGCGCATGGTGGGTGGGGCCAAATTTGTAAAACCTTGAAGCTGCGGCAAAGCTGGGGGATACCCGGTATATAAACCCGGACAAATTTAGCGAAAGACACCCTGCCATGCCTCATTTTGTTATCGAATACTCACGCGATATTGAGGTCCGCTTTGATATCAACACCGTCATGCAAATCGTCTATGACAGCGGCGTTGCAAGCGGCGTAATGCAAGCCTGCGACATCAAGGTGCGTGCGCGTCCTTATGATCATTATCGACTGGTGAATGAGGGCGATAGTTTCCTGCATGTGATGGTATTCTTGCTGGATGGGCGCACGGACACGCAAAAAGAACATGTTGCGGTGATCCTGCGCGAGGCCCTGCAAACGTATCTGGTTGATGTGACCAGCGTCAGCGTTGATATCCGCGATATGAACCGACAGGCCTATAAAAAGCGGGTTTTGCCCGGCTAATTTGCCCGGCTAATTTGCACGGCAATTCGGTCGACAAAGGACGTAACAGCCCCAGTCGACACATCTTTTACACATCTCAAATACTGTGATCTGGGACGGTGACAGACTAATTGCGGGGCTATCTAGTCGAAATGACACCGCTATAGCGCGCCTGTGATGGTTGCGCCATTGCACCCTTGCGTCAGACGCCCTAGCGTATCTGCAACACAAATGAAGAGGCAGAACATAGTGGCGTTTTCAACATTCTCGCGCGCGGCCTATGCCGCAATTGCAATTGCTTTGGCTGTTCCCGCGACGGTATCGGCCGAGGTTGGCTCTGGTGCGTATTTGGCCGGACGACATGCGGTTTATGCCAGTGATTTTGTCGCAGCCGCGCGATATTACTCGCTGGCACTGGCGCAAGATATCAACAATCACAGCCTGATGGAGAACGTGACGCTTTCGCAATTGGCCCTTGGCCGACTGGAACGGGCCTTACCCGTCGCCGCGCGGATGGAGAGTCTGGGAATTCGCAGTCAAATTGCCCACATAGCGGTTGTTGCCGATCTAATAGTGAATAAAAAATACGATAGCTTGTTGGATCGCGAAGGAGAAAGTCAGGGCGTCGGTGATCTGGCCGACGGCTTGGTGGCGGCGTGGTCGCATATGGGCAACGGGTCGGTGGCGCTGGCGCTTGAGGAATTTGACAAGGTCGCCGAACAAAGCGGATTGCGTGGCTTTGCGATGTACCACAAAGCCCTGGCTTTGGCGCTGGTTGGTGATTTCGAAGGCGCCGAGGCAATTTTCGCTGATGAAAGCAATGGCCAGGGCCTGCTGACACGGCGGGGGCTTGTGGCGCGGGCGCAAATTCTGTCGCAACTGGGGCGTGATAGCGATGCCCTGGAAATGCTGACCGACGGTTTTAGTTCGCAGTTCGATCCCAGCCTGACGGCATTGACAGACCGGCTGGCGGCAGGGGATCTCCCGCCTTTTGATCAAGTGACATCAGTGCAGGATGGCATGGCCGAGGTATTTTTTACCATTGGGGCGGCGCTGAATGGCGAAGCAGCGGATGAATATACGTTGGTTTATGCCCGTGTCGCCGGATATTTGCGCCCTGGCCATATCGAGGCAACGCTACTGAGCGCCCAGTTGCTGGATTCGCTGGGGCAGTATGATCTGGCTGTGCAGACCTATAAACAGGTGCCGCAGTCGAGTGCAGATCGCCACGCCGCAGAACTGGGCCGGGCCGAGGCGTTGCGCCGCGCGGCCAAGCCAGATGCTGCTATCGAAGTGCTGGAACGGCTGACATTGGATTACCCGACCTTGCCGCTCGTGCATTCGTCTTTGGGCGATTTGTTACGCCAGCAAGAGGATTACACCGGGGCCGTCGCCGCCTATGACAAGGCGCTTGAGTTCACCGAAGAGGGCGATAGATCGCAGTGGTTCCTGCTATACGCGCGGGGTATTGCACATGAACGCCTGGGCAATTGGGCCGAATCCGAGGCCGATTTTCGCAAGGCGTTGGACCTAAATCCCGATCAGCCTCAGGTGCTGAACTATCTGGGCTATACACTGGTCGAACGTCAGGAAAAACTCGACGAAGCGCTGGATATGATCCAACGCGCCGTCGCCGCACGCCCTGATAGTGGTCCTATCGTCGACAGTCTGGGCTGGGTGCTTTATCGGCTTGGCCGCTATGAAGAGGCGGTGGGCCCAATGGTAAAGGCCGGTGCATTGATGGCGGTTGATCCGGTGGTTAACGACCATCTGGGCGACGTGTTCTGGGCCGTTGGGCGTAAACGCGAGGCGGAATTTCAATGGCGGCGCGCCTTGTCGTTCATTGATCCTGACGACACCGATGGTGAGGCTGATCCGGACAAAATTCGACGTAAAATTGAGGTTGGGTTAGATCAGGTGCTACTTGAGGATGGCGACGATCCGTTGAAAGTGGCGAATGACGACGGCTAGGGCGTTTGCTCCGGCCAAGATCAATCTGACTCTACATGTGATTGGGCAGCGGGCGGACGGCTATCATCTGCTTGATTCTCTGGTTGTGTTTTCAGACATTGGCGACCGTATATCGGTGGCTCCGCTGGACCGGTTGCGATTGCAGGTGGTTGGGCCGATGGCCGCCGGGGTGCCGGATGGCGATGACAATTTGGTGCTGCGGGCGGCCCGATTGATCGGCGTGACTGGGGCGGACATCACCCTTGAGAAACATTTGCCAATGGCAGCAGGAATTGGCGGCGGCTCATCCGATGCGGCCGCGGTTTTGCGGGCGTTGGCGCAGAGCCACGGCGTGGCTGTTGCGAACCATGTACTGAGCCTTGGGGCTGATTTGCCTGTGTGTATGGCGGCAAAAACCGTGCGTATGTCGGGGATTGGCGAGGATATTGTGGCGGTTGATACTGTCCCGGCATTGTCTGCGGTTCTGGTCAATCCGGGGGTGGCGATCAATACGCCCGACGTGTTTGGCGCCCTTGAGCGGCGCGACGGGGCCGCGATGGCAGAAATTCCTGCGTTTGTTGATGTGCCAGATTGTGTTGACTGGTTGCGGCTTCAGCGCAATGACATGCAACCTGCCGCGATTGGGTTGATGCCGGTTATTGGCAACGTTCTGGCGGCTTTGGAGCAGTCAGGGGCCCTGTTCGCGCGCATGAGCGGGTCGGGGGCAACCTGTTTTGGACTGTATGCGAGTGAGGCCGCGGCGCGGATCGCGGCAAAAGCCTTGAGTGCGGAACAGACTGGCTGGTGGGTTCAGCCGACTGTTTTGGCAGCCAACTAAACCCAGATAGAGACCCGTTCCGGGCCATGTGATTTTTGGCGTTTCCAAGGGAAACGCGGCCTCTGGCAGAGGTATTTAGGACGAGAAGAAAGCGTTAGGTCAGGCGCGCAACCACATAGTCGGATATTTCATGCAGCAGAGTGCGAATTGGATGCTCTGGAAGCCCGGTGAGCGAGAGTTTGGCATTGGTGGCCCAGGCATTGGCATCGTCCCGGGTGGCCTCTAGGGTTTTGTATTTGGCCATCAAGGACAGGGCATGATCCAGATCGCCGTCTGATTGTTGGCCTTTTTCGATGGTGCGCTGCCAGAATGCGTGTTCTTGGTCAGTGGCTTGTGCAACCGCCTTGATCACCGGGAGGGTCAGTTTGCGTTCGCGGAAATCATCACCGATGTTTTTGCCAGTACTGGCGCTATCACCTTGATAATCCAACAGATCATCTGCGATTTGAAAAGCAATCCCCAAGGCGTCACCATAGTCATATAGCGCCTGAATATGCGGTTGCGGGGCTGCGGCGATAACGCCACCAACTTCGGTTGCCGCTGAAAACAGCGCTGCGGTCTTGCCGCGCACGATTTGTAGATATGTTGCCTCGTCGGTGCGCAGATCTTGTGCTGCGGTGAGTTGCAATACTTCGCCCTCGGCAATGGTCGCCGAAGCATTGGCGAGGATATCAAGCACCCGCAAAGACCCGGTTTCGACCATCAACTGAAAACTGCGGGAAAACAGATAGTCGCCGACCAGCACGCTGGATTTGTTATCCCACAACAGGTTGGCCGTCGGGCGACCCCGGCGTTGGCCGCTTTCATCAATCACGTCGTCATGCAGCAGCGTGGCGGTGTGAATAAATTCGACCGTCGCGGCGAGCTTGACCGCATCCGGGCCCTCATACCCACACAGGCGTGCCGCAGCCAGCGTTAGCATCGGGCGCAATCGCTTGCCGCCAGCGCCAACCAGATGGGCGGTGACCTCGGGAATGCGGGGGGCGTGCTGTGACGCCATGCGATCGCGGATCAGGGCATCGACGGCAACCATATCGGCGGCCAGGACGGTGGCCAACCGGTCATGCGGGCGGGTTTCGGGGTTGTTGGTCATCACACTCCTGCGACAAGTCTCGACATTTGGTCCGACTTGCCCTTACATCTTGTTTTATGAAGGAACTTTTACGCAGTAGCGACCCAACGATCATGGCTTTTGCCTCGGCCCTTCTTCAAGGTGAGGATATAGACTGCTTTCATATGGACGTAAATATGAGCATCCTGGAAGGTGGCATTGGCATATTCCCGCGCCGCATGATGGTGCGCGAGAGTGACCATGATGCCGCAGTGGTGGTCATGCGCGACAATGAAATCCCGCTGGGTCTGTGAGCCGTTTTGATATTGCGGATTTGACGCAAGACGCGTTTCTGGGTGGGCGTTTGACGCTTTTCCAGCCGTGCAAAGGCTATCGTGCTGGCATTGATCCGGTTTTGCTGGCGGCGTCCGTTCCGGCCCGTGTTGGCCAATCTGTGCTGGAATTAGGCTGTGGGGCCGGGGCCGCGATATTGTGCCTTGCAACGCGGGTCCCGGGGTTGGATCTGACTGGGGTTGAGTTGCAATCGGAATATGCTGATCTGGCGCGGCGCAACGGTCGCGAAAATAACATTGATTTGAACGTGGTTGAAGCGGATTTGACCGCGTTACCTGATGATCTGCGCCAGCTTCAATTCGATCATATTGTTGCAAATCCTCCGTATTTTCGCGTTGGGGCACATAGTGTTGCCAAGGATGTCGGGCGCCAGATTGCGTTGGGCGGCGATACGGCGCTGGGCGATTGGATCGAGGTGGCCGCGCGGCGGTTGGCACCAAAAGGATATGTTCATATTATTCAACGAACAGAGCGGTTGCCCGAGATGTTGGTGGCCTGTTCAGGGCGGTTGGGGTCGATAGAAGTGCTGCCTTTTTCGGCGCGCGCCGGGCGTGAACCGGAACTGCTGATCGTTCGCGCGCGAAAAAATGGCCGGGCGGGTTTTCGCCTGCGCGCGCCAAGAATTTTGCACTCGGGGGCGACGCATGTTTCTGGCAAGAGCGGCTATTGCGCTGATATCCAAGCCGTTTTGCGAGATGGCGCGGGGCTGGAATGGGGTTGATACTTTGTGGGATTGTAGACCAAGGTTCCGCAATCTTCATAATTTTTTACCCATATCTAGTGAGTATAAGGTGACAGATGCATGAGGATATGCTCAACTCAAGATGCAACTTAGTCAGAGGAGTATTGCTATGAGTTTGAGCTCGCACCTAGTGGAACTGAAAAGGAAGCACCAAAATCTGAGCAGCGAATTGGAACAAGCTCAGCGGGCACCGGGGATTGACGGGCTCCAGTTGGTTGATCTTAAAAAACAAAAACTGAAGTTAAAAGAAGAAATCCAGCGATTATCTCTCTAAGAGCTTTGCAGGCTGGCGCGCAAGGCAACAAGCGCGCCACCGGTTATTAGAACCGCGGCAATGATCAGTGACCAAGACGGTTCGGCAATACCTGCAACAACAAAAATTAGCGTTGACAACAACGGGGCCGCATAAGAGCCTGTTCCGAGCATTTGAATGTCGCCGCGTTTGACCCCGATATCCCATAGATAAAAGGCCATCCCGACAGGGCCAAGGCCAATTGTGGAGAGCCAACCGGTTGTGCCGCTTGGCCAGACCGTGTCTTCCAGCAACAGGTGAAGGACGGCGGACAAGGCCGCTGTTGCCAGGCAAAATACCGAAACAAAACTTGTTGGGGCATCGCCAATGCGGCGTGACAACACCGAATAGGCGGACCAGACCAAAGCACAAAGTATCGCCAGGGCGTAGCCGGGAAAATATTGCGCCTGAAATCCGTCTGATCCACCAGCAATGATTGTGGCAGCACCAGTAAAGCCCAACGCAGCGCCGCCCAAATGCCCTGGGCGTAATTCTTCGCCAGGAAGCAGACCCGAGAAAACTACGATCAGCAGCGGCCACAGGTAGGCAATTAGCCCGGCCTTGGCTGCCGGGGCGAGGCGTAGGGCAGAAAAATATAGCGCATGATAGCCAAACAGGCCAAGTGTCCCAAAGACGTAGATTCGTGTTGGAATGCTGCGTAATTGGCCCAGACCACCGTTCGCACTGGTCCAGATGAGGCCCAATGTTCCGCCGATAAAAAAACAGATCGCATTCAGCAGCAGCGGCGGGATTGGGGACGATCCAACGGTCAGCAATGCCAGAAACGACCACAGGATAACGGCGATAAAACCGATACCTGTGGCGCGACTGCGGGTCATTGACTTATCCGTCTGACAGGCAAATTCGCTGGTCA
Organism: Granulosicoccus sp.; assembly: GCA_047623555.1. Taxonomy (GTDB): domain Bacteria; phylum Pseudomonadota; class Alphaproteobacteria; order Rhodobacterales; family Rhodobacteraceae; genus NORP181. Next base: position 47,921 of record JBLHMP010000005.1, on the reverse strand, counting down.
GACAAAAAACTGACCGCCATTGGCCGAAATTGTTGAGCCGTTGATAAAGCCTGAGTCATCAGATGCGAGGAATACTACGATGCGCGCGATCTCTTCGGGTTCGCCAAGGCGTCCCGTGGGGATTTGCGCAACAATGCTATCGCGGACTTTTTCGGGGACGGCCATGACCATATCTGTGGCAATGTAGCCAGGGCAAATCGCATTGGCGGTGATGCCCGCGCGCGCGCCTTCTTGTGCCAGAGATTTCACGATACCCAGGTCGCCGGCCTTTGAGGCGGCATAGTTGACCTGCGCAAATTGACCTTTCTGGCCATTGATCGACGAGATGATAATGACGCGGCCAAATTTACGCTCGCGCATACTGGGCCACAGCGGATGGGTCATGTTGAACACACCGGTTAGGTTGGTGTCGATCACCTCATGCCACTGCTTTGGGGTCATGCGGTGGAACGGGGCATCGCGGGTGATGCCGGCGTTGTTTACCAAGATGTCCACTGGGCCAAGATCAGATTCGACCTGTGCAATTCCTGCCGCGCATTCATCGTAATCCGCAACATTCCATTTGTAGGTTTTGATACCTGTTTTGTCGGTGAAGGCTGCTGCTGCTTCGTCATTGCCGGCATATGTTGCAGCGACGTTGTATCCAGCATCTTTCAGGGCGGTTGAAATGGCTGCGCCGATTCCGCGGCTGCCGCCAGTAACAAGGGCTACACGAGACATATGGTTCTCCAAAACTTACGGTAACTTCGTTACCTAAATGAGGTTGGGCGCGCAATTTTGTTGCGCGCCCGTTTTTCTAGTCCCGTTCGACGCACATAGCAACACCCATACCGCCACCAATACAGAGTGTCGCAAGACCTTTCTTGGCATCGCGTCGTTTCATCTCAAATAACAACGTGTTCAGAACCCGCGCGCCGGAGGCTCCGATAGGATGGCCAATAGCAATCGCGCCACCGTTGACGTTCACGATAGATGGGTCCCAACCCATGTCTTTGTTGACGGCGCAGGCCTGTGCAGCAAAGGCTTCGTTGGCTTCAATAAGGTCCAAATCTTCGACTTTCCAACCCGCCTTTTCCAATGCTTTGCGCGAGGCAAAGATTGGGCCTGCGCCCATGATCGACGGGTCCAGGCCGACAGTGGCAAAAGAGGCGATTCGGGCCAAAGGCTCAATTCCGCGTTTCTCGGCGTTGGCGGCAGACATCAACAATGTGGCGGCGGCGCCGTCATTCAGGCCTGATGCGTTGGCGGCGGTGACTGAACCGTCCTTGGCAAAGGCTGGGCGCAGTTTGGCCATCGCCTCCATCGTTGCGCCGTGGCGGATGTATTCATCACTGTCCATAATAATCTCACCCTTGCGGGTTTTGATGATGAAGGGGATGATTTCGTCGGCGAATTTCCCGGCTTTTTGTGCGGCTTCGGCTTTGTTCTGTGACGCTACTGCGAACAAATCCTGTGTTTCACGATCAATCTGCCATTTATTGGCCACGTTTTCTGCCGTCTGACCCATGTGATAGCCATTGAACGCGTCCCACAAACCATCGCGGATCATGGTGTCGATGAAGCTCATGTCACCCATTTTCTGGCCGGGGCGCAGATTGGCCGCGTGTGGCGACATTGTCATGTTTTCTTGACCACCGGCGGCAACGATGTCGGCATCACCCAGCTGTACGTGCTGAGCCGCCAAGGCCACGGCGCGCAGCCCCGATCCGCAGACCTGATTTATACTCCAAGCGGCAGACTCGGTGGGCAGTCCGGCATTGATGTGGGCCTGACGGGCTGGGTTTTGACCTTGGGCTGCAGTTAGAACTTGGCCAAGAATGGTCTCGGAGACTTCGCTTTTGTCGATGCCTGCACGTTCGACAATTGCTTCAAGAACAGCGGCGCCAAGATCATGCGCCGGGGTTTTGGCGAAAGATCCGCCAAAACTGCCGACGCCTGTGCGTGCGGCGGATGCGATTACTACGTTGGTCATATGGTCTGATCCCTTTTCTGCAGCCAGTGATCGGGAACCCGCCCAGTGTTGCTGAAGACATAAGGCAACACTACGCGTTATTCCCGTTCGTTCAGCGTTTGACATAGTGGATTGCTGCAGTTGCAGCAACAGGCACCTTGTTTTGTGCCTTTTTGGGATGGCCCAACCGGGGGTTAGGCGACCTGCTGTGACTGCTTTTCGGGTATCCATGGCGGGCGAATGGTGGGCGCGCCGTACAGATAACCCTGAAGGCAATCAATACCGATCGACATCAGGTATTCAGCGTCCTGCTGAGTTTCGACGGATTCAGCAACCGTCAGCATATCGAATTGTTGGGCGATAGCGATCAACGCTTGTGTCAGCACTTGATTGTCAGGATTGTCGTGGATGCCGCGCACAAACTGACCATCGATTTTAACCGCATCAAAGTAGAAATTGCGAAAATGTCGAAACGCCGTGTATCCTGCGCCAAAATCATCCAATGCAAAGCCAATGCCACGCCCCTGAAGCCGGTCCATGAAATCACTGACAAGTTCAGGCACGGTCATCGCCGAAGATTCGGTAATTTCCAGAATCAGTCGCGGACCAATTGAGGCGTCTTTCTTGAGCAAACGGTCCAGAATGTTCATCCAACGACCGTAGCCAATGGATCGGGCCGACATGTTGATAGATAGTCGAATCGATGGATTTCGTCCCAAGGTACGCAGCCCCATTTCGAGCGCTACACAGTCAATTTCCCGACCCAATTCGGTGTTTTCGACAACCGGCATAAAATCACGCGCCGGGATGACCCGACCAGATGCATCAAGAACGCGAATCAGCCCCTCGTAAAACGCAATTTGCTGTGGTGCACGGGCCTGCATCACCGGCTGAAACGCAAGCATTGCCTGACGATGACGCACCGCGTCGGTTACCATCTTCAATGTCGCCTCATCCCGGCCGACAATGGCCATGCCCAAAGGGCTATCCGCTCCGTGTGGCATTTCTGCGCGGTGTTGTCTGTGGCGCTTTTTCATAACGAATCCTGGTTGCTTGTGTAGGACAAGTTTTCGCCAAAAATATGAAGTTGTGCTTAATAATCGCTTTTCATTCTAATTTGCTGCAAGTGTCGTGGAGCAAAGAGGAGGGTGAGCTATGGACCGCTGTGGATGGGCCGGAAACGAGAAAATTTATGTTGATTATCATGACACAGACTGGGGTGTTCCGGAATATGACAGCCGTGCGTTATGGGAGAAAATGGTGCTGGATGGGTTCCAGGCGGGGTTAAGTTGGATCACGATACTTAAAAAGCGAGAGAAATTTCGCGAGGCTTTCGCCGGGTTTGAACCAAATGTGATCGCGGGTTGGGGCCCGGATGATGTTGAGCGGTTGTTGGGAAATCCGGGTATCATCCGGCATCGCGGCAAGATCGAGGCGACGATTGGCAATGCGCGCGTGTGGCAGAAGATCGAGCAAGAGCAGGGTTTTGATCGGTTTCTATGGAATTATGTCGGCGGCGAGCCGTTACAGAATTCATGGACCCGCCTGGATGAGGTGCCCGCATTTACAGATTTGTCGACGCAGGTTTCCAAGGATTTAAAGAAGGCCGGGTTTAAATTTTGCGGGCCGACGATTGTGTATGCATTCATGCAGGCCGTTGGCATGATAAACGACCATCTGGTAACCTGTCCGCGTCACGCCGAAGTGGCGCGTTTGATACGCTGATGTGATCCTGTGGCGCAGAGCTGCGCCATTTTCCAAATGTTGATTTGGCGTTTGTGGCGGGCGAACGGGCCTAGTTGAAGCCCGGTGTGCCCCTGTCGGTCGGGTTGCGCAGCAGGTGTTTGGCTTTGATTGTCTCGGATGTATCCCGGCTGCCGTCATGGCTATAACCCGGCGGCGCAAAGGCGTATTTGAACCGCTCGCTCAGTGTTAGGCCGGATTGGAACACATCATGAAACAACCCGACCCATTCATGAAACGCAACGCGCAACGGGTTGAACGTGCCTAAGTTATAGACCAACCCGTAATCCGGTTTTTCCTCGTCCAGTTCGGGCACAAATGTGCCAAACATCCTGTCCCAGATGATGAACACTCCGGCGTAATTCGCATCCAGATAACGGGCATTGCGACCATGATGGACCCGGTGATGTGACGGCGTATTCATTACGGCCTCAAACCAGCGGGGCATTTTGTTGATGGCTTCGGTGTGTATCCAGAATTGGTAAATCAGGTTGAGGCCACCAACAAACACGATCATAGCCGGATGGAATCCCAGCAGAATCAATGGCGCCCGCACGATCATCATCAAGGTAAATGTTCCGGTCCATGTCTGACGCAACGCCGTGGTCAGGTTGTAATGCTGGGACGAGTGGTGATTGACATGGCTAGCCCAGACCCAGCGCACCCGATGGCCAAACCGATGCACCCAATAATAGCGCAGATCATCCAGCACAAAACACAACAGCACGACCCACCAAGCCGAGCCAAGATCAAGCGGCGTGATCCTCCACAGCAGCATGAAAAAGCCCCAGGCGATGAACCCCATGGCGATGCCAATCGCGACATTGGCGGCCCCCATGATCAGCGAGGTCAGCGCATCGCGGGTCTCATAACGTCCACCACGTTTGCGAATGATGATCCAGGCGACTTCGGCCAGAACGGCGATCACGAACAACGGAACGGCCCATTGGACCACGTCCGGGTAATGCAATGTCTCGGTCATGTCTGTGCCATTTTCTCACGCCAGTCGGCGCGTTCTGTTTCGGAGAGGGTGATCATCGCCTTGGGGGCGGTGAAGTCGGAAAAACGGATTTTCAGGTGTTTGTTGGTTTCGGTTATTTTGGCGTCCTTTAGAGGACGCGCAACCGTATCAATGCCAAAGGACCAGACCAGCCCCGGTCCGTGATCCGTGCCAATCAATGCCGCGTGGCCAGTGTCGGCCAGCGTAACGTCTGTGACGGTTTCATCCGGGAACGGCCGCAACCATGCGGTGCGGGCGGCGTCTGTGGTCAGGATCACCGGCTTGGATTTGCCGAGAAAATGCAACAGCACGGCGACGCCGCCGATGCCACCGGCGACCAGAATAAGAAGTATTGCTAACGGCATCGCGCCCCCTGTTCGCCGTAAGAGTTGAGCTTAAGGGTGCGTTTTGTCAAAGGGTGCGTTGCGTCAATGGCTATTAGTCGTCAGATGACGGCTCTAACAAGGCGGCAATAATGGCGCGTGCGCTGTCAGAATCCCATTCCGCATCCCCAATCAGACGGGCAATTTCGCGCCCTTCGGGATCAAGGATAACGGTGATTGGCAGGCCTAAAATGCCCATGTCGCGGGCCACCGCCTGTTTGCGGTCCTGATGGCGCGGTAGGTTGGTAATGTCCGCATCGTCAAAGAACTTTTTGATGCCTGTGGGCGAATTACGGCCCGTGGCCAAGGTTAGCACTTCGAAAGTGTCACCACCAAATTCGTCCTGCAAGGCAGAGAGCATCGGCATTTCGGCGCGGCACGGCGCACACCATGTGGCCCAGAAATTCAGCAGGATATATTTGCCCTGATAATCGGCCAGCGTCGCCATTCCGCTATCATCCTCAAGCGTAAAGGCGACCTGTGACACTTCTTTGGGTTCACTGTGAAAGTTCAGTTTTTTCATATCGCCATCACGCAACGCGATAATTGACGACATATCGGCCATCGCTGTGTTTGCACCCAGCGCAAGGGATATATAAAGGAGAGCGGAACGAATAAGACGCATTTTTCCTCCGATAGGACACGACATGGCAGATAAATCCTCAAACCAGATGTGGGGCGGCCGCTTTGCCGCCGGACCGGACGCGATCATGGAGGCGATTAATGCCTCGATCGGGTACGACCGACGGATGGCGGCGCAGGATATTGCCGGTTCAAGAGCCCACGCAGCGATGTTGGCCGCAACAGGCGTGATAAGCGATAGCGATGCTGAGGCGATAGGGAAAGGCCTCCTCACGGTGTTGTCAGAAATCGAAGGCGGAACGTTTGAGTATTCCACCGCGCTAGAAGACATCCATATGAATGTCGAATCGCGCCTGAAAGAGATCATTGGCGAACCTGCCGGGCGCTTGCACACCGGACGCAGCCGCAATGATCAGGTGGCAACCGATTTCAAATTATGGGTGCGTGATCAATTGGATGCCGCTGAATCCGGCCTTTTGGCGTTGATCGAGGCCTTGTTAGAACAGGCCGAGGCCGGGGCCGCTTGGGTGATGCCCGGGTTTACCCATTTGCAGGTCGCACAGCCGGTGACATGGGGCCACCATATGATGGCCTATGTGGAAATGTTTGGCCGTGATTTAGGCCGGGTGCGCGATGCCCGCGTGCGGATGAACGAATCGCCCTTGGGTGCTGCCGCACTGGCCGGCACGTCGTTTCCGATTGATCGCGACATGACAGCCAAGGCGTTGGGCTTTGATCGACCAAGTGCCAATTCGCTGGACGCGGTCAGCGACCGTGATTTCGCACTGGAGTTCCTGAGCACCGCCAGCATCTGCGCCATGCACCTGTCACGTATGGCCGAGGAACTGGTGATCTGGTCGTCGGCGCAATTCCGGTTTGTGGCGCTAAGTGATCGGTTCTCGACCGGATCATCCATCATGCCGCAAAAGAAAAACCCGGATGCGGCGGAATTGATTCGCGCCAAGATTGGCCGGATTTTTGGGGCCAACACGGCGCTGATGATGGTGATGAAAGGCCTGCCTTTGGCCTATTCCAAGGACATGCAGGAAGACAAAGAACAGGTGTTTGACGCCGCTGACAGCTGGATGCTGGCGATGGCCGCGATGAACGGCATGGTGCGCGACATGACCGCCAACCGCGATTCGCTTGCGGCCGCAGCCGGGTCCGGGTTTTCAACGGCCACTGATCTGGCCGACTGGTTGGTGCGGGTTCTGGGCCTGCCATTCCGCGATGCACATCACATCACCGGATCATTGGTGGCCATGGCCGAAGCCAAAGACTGTGATCTGCCCGATCTGAGCCTTACGGACATGCAATCGGTTCATGGCGATATTACTAAGGATGTCTTTGATGTCCTTGGGGTTGAAAATTCAGTAAACTCACGCATGTCTTATGGTGGAACGGCCCCGGCACAGGTGCGGGCGCAAATCAAACTATGGAAAGCGAGGCTGACATGAGTCGACTTGTTCTGGCGTTTATAGCAACTGCTATTCTGACCGCCTGTGGCGCGGATGGCATCCCACAAAGACCAACAGAGAATGCCGCACAGCCCACGGGCACCGGAGTAAGCCTATCGGGCAGCGCGCGGGTTGGTGTGGTCTATGGGCCGCCTGGCGCCTCTAAAGACAAACCCTGATCTGCGGACGGTTGCGCCGACCCCTTTGGGCATTGTTCCCAAAGCCGGTGCCTACCTCGACCTGCCGCAAGTGAGAAAAGAGGGGGAGCCAGAAAATAGGGCGAGATAGTGCCTAAATTGCGGATGTTCTTACCCTTATTGATAACCTGAGCGCTGATTCCAATTGATCTGGACGACGATTTAAGTCTAATCGCAGCATGGATCATTTTCTCTACAAAGATGGCGCATTACACGCCGAAGACGTTCCGCTGGCTGAAATAGAAGCCAGCGTTGGAACGCCGTTTTATGTTTATTCCACAGCCACGCTTGAACGCCATTTTCGGCTGTTTGACGAGGCATTGGAGGGCATGGACCATCTGGTTTGCTATGCGATGAAGGCGGCCAGCAATCAGGCCATTCTGAAAACGCTGGCCAATGCCGGGGCGGGCATGGATGTGGTGTCTGAGGGCGAATACCTGCGCGCCAGGGCCGCAGGTGTCCCCGGTGACAAAATCGTATTCTCGGGCGTTGGTAAAACTGCGTGCGAAATCCGCACTGCGTTGATGGGTGGTATTCGCCAGTTCAACGTCGAATCCGAGCCCGAAATGCAGGTGATCAGCGCGCAGGCCGTGGCGCTGGGCATGACTGTTCCGATTACCATTCGCGTCAATCCGGATGTCGACGCCAAAACCCACGCCAAAATCGCCACTGGCAAATCCGAGAACAAATTTGGCATTCCAATTGCCCGTGCCCGCGAGGTCTATGCGATGGCCGCCGCGTTGCCGGGGCTCGAAATCATTGGCATCGACGTGCATATCGGCAGCCAGTTGACCGATTTGGCGCCGTTTGAGCAGGCCTATCTGAAAGTTGCTGAACTGACCGAAACGCTGCGCGCCGATGGCCACAATATTCGTCGCCTTGATCTGGGCGGCGGCTTGGGCATTCCCTATGAACGCTCAAACGAGGCACCGCCATTGCCGTCAGATTACGGTGCGCTGATTAAACGGACCGTCGGGCATCTGGGCTGCGAGATCGAGATCGAACCGGGGCGTTTGATTGCGGGCAATGCCGGGATCATGGTGTCGCAGGTGATCTATGTGAAATCAGGCGAAGGCCGTGATTTTCTGATCGTGGACGGGGCGATGAACGACCTGATTCGCCCGGCAATGTATGAGGCGCATCACGACATCATTCCGGTGGTTGAACCCGCGCCCGGCGTTGCCCAACAGCCCTACGACATCGTTGGCCCGATCTGCGAAAGCGGCGATACATTTGCCAAACAACGCATGATGCCGCCGCTTGCTGCCGATGATCTGATCGCGTTCCGCAGTGCCGGGGCCTATGGTGCGGTGATGTCGAGTGAATACAATTCGCGGCTGTTAATCCCCGAAGTTTTGGTGAATGGCGATCAATTCGCGGTTATCCGCCCACGTCTGACCTTTGAAGATATGATAAATCGCGATACCATACCCGAGTGGCTGTGACGCAATCCTGCGCCGCGACCCTCAGGAGACGGTAATGGCCAGCCAACCCGGCACTGCCCCGACCTTGCGCCGATTGCGCCTGCCGCTGGTTTTGACCCGCGTCGGCATGATTGCCGAGCAGGTGTTGCGCCGGTTCTGGCCGTTGACCTCGATCCTCATGCTGATGGCTGCGGCTTTGCTGCTGGGCCTGCATGACCTGATGCCCATCGAAGCGGTCTGGGGGATGGCGGTTATTAGCGTTCTTGCGGTGCTGATCAGCCTGGTCTGGGGCATTCGCGGTTTCCATTGGCCAACCCGATTTGAGGCGCTGACCCGATTGGACGAAACCCTGCCGGGTCGCCCGATTGCGGCGCTGCTCGATGAGCTGGCAATAGGCGCAGGCGATGATGCATCAGCCGCGGTCTGGCGGGCGCATCAGCAACGCATGGCGGTGCGGGCCTTTGGGGCCAAAGCCGCGAAACCGAATTTACAGATCGCCAGTCGCGACCCTTATGGGTTGCGTTATTCGTCTTTGGTGGCGTTGGTTGTTGCCTTGCTGTTCGGCTCAATTCTGCGGGTTGGATCGGTCGCCGATTTGACACCGGGCGCTGCGGTGCTGGCCGCAGGCGGCCCCAGCTGGGAAGGCTGGGTAGAGCCGCCACGATATACCGGCCTGCCAACGATCTATCTGAACGACATCGACGACAAGACATTAAACGTACCCCAAGGCAGCCGCATCACCTTGCGGTTTTACGGCGAATTGGGGGCTTTGGCATTGGCCGAAACCGTGTCGGGCCGCATTGGTGACATTCCTCCAGCGACAAACCCGGGGCATGATTTCGCGGTCACCCAAGACGGCGAATTGCGTATCGACGGGACAGGCGGCCAGACATGGCTGGTTGACATGATCACCGATTCCGCGCCGGATCTCGCCGTGACTGGCCCCGCCGAGGCACAGGCCGGTGGGCAAATGACGCTGCCGTTTACCGCCAGCGATGACTATGGGGTTATTTCGGGGAGGGCGCTGATTGCGCTGGATCTGGATGCGATCACTCGTCGTTACGGGCTGTTGGCTGACCCTGAACCGCGCGACGAAATCAGTGTCGAGTTGCCAATGCCGATATCCGGTGATCGCCGCGATTTCACCGAGAAACTGATCGAAGATTTTTCGCAACACCCCTGGGCCAACCTGCCGGTGATCTTTACGCTGCAGGTCGAAGACGCCGCCGGACATAGCGTTGACTCCGAAGGCTTTGCCGCCATGCTGCCCGCGCGCCGGTTCTTTGATCCGATGGCCGCCGCGATCATAGAACAGCGTCGTGATTTGCTGTGGTCGCGCCAGAACGCGGGGCATGTGGCGCAGATTCTGCGGGCGGTTTCACATCGTCCAGAGGGCGTGTTCCGCTCCGAAACCGCCTATTTGCGGCTGCGGGTGATCCTGCGACGGCTGGAAACCATGACGCGTTTTGATCTTAAGGCCCCGCAGCGGGACGAGATTTCGCAAGCGCTCTGGGACTTGGCAATTCTGCTGGAAGACGGTGATATTGGCGATGCTCTGGAACGTCTGCGCCGGGCACAGGAACGGCTCAGCGAGGCGATGCGCAATGGGGCCAGTGACCCTGAGATTGCCGAGCTGATGCAGGAACTGCGCCGCGCCAGTGATGATTATATGCGCCAGTTGTCGCAGCAAGCGCAGGAAAACGGCGAGGTGATGGATGATCAGAACCTGCCGCCAAATTCGATGCAGATGACGCAAAGCGATCTGGACAAGATGATGGATCGCATTCAGGAACTGATGGAGCAGGGCCGCATGGCCGAGGCTGAACAGGCCTTGCAAGAACTGCAAGAGTTGATGGAAAACATGCGTATCACCAATGCGCCGGGTCAAAGTGACCAGTCCGAGGGCCAGCAGGCCATGGAGGGTCTGGCCGATACCTTGCGCGAACAGCAAGGGTTGTCAGATCAGGCGTTCCGCGATTTTCAGGAACAGTTCAATCCCAATGCTCAGGTGGGTGAAAATCAGGGCAACGAGGGCCAGAATGGCGGACAAGGTCGCGGTGAAAGCCACGAAGGTCAGGGCGGTCGTCGGCAAGGCAATGGCCAGCAGGAAGGCCAGCAAGATGGCGGCGATGCCGAGGGGGCACTGGCCGATCGTCAGCAAGCGTTGCGCGATGAGTTGAACCGCCAACAGGGCAGTATGCCAGGGGCCGGAACACCAGAAGGTGACGCGGCGCGCGAAGCTTTGGATCGGGCAGGCGAGGCAATGGACGGCGCCGAAGAGGCATTGCGCCAGAATGATTACGCCGGCGCGATTGATCAGCAATCCACCGCCATGGAGGCCCTGCGCCAAGGCATGCAATCCTTGGGCGAGGCGCTGGCGCAAAACCAGCAGGGGCAGGGTCAGCAAGACGGCGAAATGCAGTCGCAAAACCGCGACCCGCTTGGGCGCAATCGGGGATCGCAAGGATCGGTTGGCACCGATGAAAACCTGCTGCAGGGCGAAGATGTCTACCGGCGGGCCCGCGAACTGTTGGACGAAATCCGCCGCCGGTCGGGCGAAGGTGAACGCCCCGAGGTTGAATTGGATTACCTGCAACGTCTGCTAGACCGGTTCTAGTCGCGAGCACAGGCGAGGACACGCCTGAGCTCGGCCGCCGGAAGGCGTGGTTGCTATTCGCCTTTGTTGGGAATCAGATCACCAATTTTATTGTCTAGCCACAATCGCGATTTATCAACGCCAGCCACATAGGCATTCAATGCCGGATCAAATTTCGGAAAGCTTTGGGCGATCTGTGGGGCCCTTACATAGATCATCACCAACCCTGCGGCGATCAATATCGCAACGGCAAATCCGCGGGTAAAACCACTTTTGCGTTTGCCTTGGGTGCTGGCCGATATAGGGCCAACCGCAGTATCCAGGTCGGGCTTGTTACTATCTGCATGTAGGGTTGAATTGATTTCCTCAATATCGGGCAACAGGCCGCGCCGCAACCTGGGGATGCTGATCGGGTCAGCTTCGGCAGGGGCACCGCCATGGCCGATTTCGGTGCCGCGAATGCGGGCCACCCGATCTTGCGCCTCTTGGGCGCGCCGCTCGGCGTCATAGGCAATGTCGTCCAGACCTAAATCTGGCTGGCTTTCGATACTATTGCCGGTCTCATCGGCCCTAATTTGCGCCTCATGTGCCGCCTCTTCACGCAGGATGTTTTTGACGGATGAATCCAGCTGAGTCTGCGCCGGGGCTTGTTCGGTTTCCTCTTCATCGACATCAGGTTCAGCGGCTTGCGGCGGGGTCTGTTCGGGCTTGGCCTCGGTCAGATTTGGGCTGTCTGCGTGGTTCTGAAACCAGGTGTCTCCACAGTTGGAACACTGCACATCTCTGCCCTCGGATGGAATAACCTCATCCGGTACTTCGTATTGTGCCCCGCAATTTGGACATGTCAGTCGCATTTTAGTCGCTCCTGGTCCCTAAGACCGCCATTAATCTTTACAGGTTCGATATAGCATATGTGTTTGCGACAGTTCAGAAAAGAGTGAATTAGTCCGGTTTAGCGTCGTGTTCTTCTGACACTGTTGCTGCTTGGCATTGAAACTGACCCCGCGCTAAGGCACAACATGGCAACAACGGCAGGGGGCAACCGTGATCGAGCTTGAAAATGTAGCCTATAATTACGGCGGCGGAGAGCTGTTCAGTGACCTGTCACTGAAGTTGTCAGCCGGATCATTTCATTTTCTGACTGGACCATCCGGCTCTGGAAAAACCACATTCATGAAGCTGTGTTACGGGGCGCTTATGCCAACTTTGGGACAGGTGCGGGTGTTTGGCGAAGATTTGCGCGAATTTGACAGGGATCAGATGGCGATGATGCGGCGGCGTGTTGGTGTGGTGCATCAGGATTGCCGGTTTCTGGATCACTTGCCGGTGGCGGACAATATCGCCTTGCCCATGACCGTGGCCGGGCGCGACCCGTCGCAAGAAAGCGAAAACCTGAATGAACTGTTAAACTGGGTTGGCCTCGCGGACCGCGCCGATGCTTTGCCACCGGAACTCTCCGGAGGCGAGCGTCAACGCGCCGCCCTTGCCCGTGCGGTTATCATGTCACCAGACGTGATTTTGGCGGATGAACCTACCGGCAACGTCGACTGGGAAATGTCGCAACGTCTGCTGCAATTGCTGATCGAGCTGAACAAGATGGGCAAAACCGTGATGATTGCCAGTCACGATCTGGCGCTGATCCGGGCTGCGAAAAGCCAGATTCAGGCACGGGTGTTGCGCATTTCTGACCGACGCTTGCAATTGGCGGGGGCGGATTTGTGAGCAAAGGAACAATTCGCAAATTCCTGATGGGGGACCCACAGGCCGACCGAGTGGTACCGCCAAGCGGATTTACCGCGCAATTGACCCTATTTGTGTCCGGCGCAATGGCTTTTTTGGCGGTGTTTGCCTTGGCGTTGTCTTTGGCATCCGGGCGACTGGCCGATCGCTGGGCAGATGAATTGGCGCGCAGTGCAACACTGCGGATCAACGCGCCGGCCGATCAACGCGCCGCGCAAACCGAGGTCGCATTGCAAATTTTGCGACAAACACCCGGGGTTGCGCGCGCCCGTGCGCTGACAACAGAAGAACAGGTGGCGTTGTTGTCACCCTGGTTCGGGCCAGATTTGCCACTGGATGATCTGCCAATCCCACAGTTGATCGAAGTGATAGAAGGTGACCCTGGTTATGACGCCGCTGGTCTTCGTTTGCGCCTAAGCGGCGAAGTCCCCGGTGCGGTTTTGGACGATCACACCCGCTGGCGGCGGCCCTTGGTGCAAGCCGCCAACAGCCTGCGTTTGTTGGGATTGGTGTCGATCCTGTTGATCGCTGGGGCAACTGCAGCAATGATAACCTTGGCCGCCCATGCCGCGCTGGCGGCCAATCGTCAGGTTATCGAAGTCTTACGGCTTGTTGGCGCGCGCGATCAATACATCGGACAGGCTTTTGTACGGCGCTTTACCTTGCGGGCGCTGATTGGCGCGACCGTTGGCATGGTGCTGGGGCTAGTGGGCATTATGCTGTTGCCCGAAGCCACGGACGAGGGCGGGTTTCTGACCGGTCTCGGATTTCAGGGTGCGGGTTGGCTTTGGCCGATGCTGATACCTGTTCTTGGCGCGGTCGTGTCCTTTTTGGCAACATGGATCGCGGCGCGGCGCACATTGGGAGAGTTGAGTTAATGAAAGATGCAGTGCAATGGGTGCGGTCACTGTTCTTTGTGATCCAAGTCTATCTGATGATGCCGGTGATTGGCCTGCTGTTCATGCCGTGGGCGTTGTTTAGCCGAACCGGTGCGCGGGCGTGTTGTAAAACCTATTCACGCTGGGCGTTCTGGACGGCGCGTTGGATGGTTGGCATTCGCACCGAAGTACGCGGCACACCGCCGAGCGAAGGCGTTATGGTTGCGGCCAAGCATCAGTCGTTTCTGGACGTGTTGATGATTTTTACCGCTCTGCCAACTGGCAAATTCATTATCAAACGCGAGATTTTGTGGACACCGGTGATTGGTCAATATGCCAAATTGTTGGGATGTGTGGCGGTGAACCGGGGCAAACGTGGTTCGGCGATCAAAAAGATGCTTTCGGATGTGGCAAGTGGGGCGCGGGACTCCGGGCAGCTTATTATCTATTCGCAGGGCACGCGGATTTTGCCGGGGGTTAAAGCGCCTTACAAGGTTGGAGTAGGTGTTCTGTACGAAGATATGGAGCAGACCTGTGTTCCGGTTGCGACCAATGTTGGTGTGATGTGGCCACGTCGCGGGATCATGCACCGCCCTGGGGTTGCGGTGATCGAGTTTCTCGATCCGATCGCGCCAGGCCTGCCGCGCAGCGAGTTTATGGCCGAGCTGGAGCGCGTAGTGGAAGAGAAATCAAACGCATTGATGCGCGAAGTGGGATTTGACCCTGACAGCGTGCAGTAAAGATATCGCGCCGCCAGAAACATCAGGCGGCGCTCTTCCGCCCGATGGGCGTCTTCGCATTAGGCGTGAATTGCGCCGTCACCACAGGCCAGTGCCGCTTCGCGGACTGCCTCGGAATAGGTTGGGTGTGCGTGGCAGGTTAGCGCGACATCCTCTGCAGAGGCGCCAAATTCCATCGCGATGCAGATTTCATGTATCAACTCGCCCGCGGACGGGCCAATGATATGAGCGCCTAAGATACGGTCAGTGTCTTTGTCGACGATGATTTTGACAAAGCCATCCGACATGAAATTGGCTTTGGCGCGGCCATTGCCCATAAACGGGAATTTACCAACTTTATAGGCGCGCCCCTGTTCTTTGAGGGTTTGTTCGGTATCGCCGACATTGGCGACCTCGGGCCAGGTGTAGATGACGCCGGGGATGACATTGTAATTCACATGGCCCTGTTTGCCTGCAACTTGTTCGGCGGCGGCCATGCCTTCATCTTCGGCTTTGTGGGCCAACATTGGTCCCTCGATCGCGTCGCCGATGGCAAAGATGCCGGGAACATTGGTTTGCCAGTGGGTATCAACGTCGATCTGACCGCGTTTGGTCATTTTGATGCCAAGTGCATCAAGACCAAGCCCATCGGTGAACGGTTTACGTCCGGTGGCGAGCAGAACAGTGTCGGCGTCGATCACGTGTTCGCTGTCATCTTTCAGCAGTTTGTAGGTAACTTTGGCCTTGGTTTTAGTGGTTTCGGTCTTTTGGACCGCGGCCCCCATGATGAAGTTGATGCCCTGTTTTTTGAGGGTGCGCTGAAATGTTTTTTGCACCTCGGCATCCATGCCGGGGGTGATGGCGGTCATGAATTCGATCACTGTCACCTCGGCCCCGAGACGGGAATAGACGCTGCCCAATTCAAGGCCAATGACGCCCGCGCCTATGACGACCAGTTTCTTGGGGACCTTGGTCAACTCCAGAGCGCCGGTTGAGCTGACGACAATTTTTTCGTCGACCTCAACACCGGGGAGCGATGTCGGTACAGAGCCCGTCGCGATGATGATGTTTTTGGCGCTATGCAGCTCATCGCCAACCTTGACCTGGCCAACAGCGGGGATGGACCCCCAGCCTTTTAGCCAGTCTATCTTGTTCTTTTTGAACAGGAATTCGATGCCTTTGGTGTTGGTGTCGATGGTGTTTTGTTTATAGGCCAGCATCTGTTTCCAGTCGACCGAGGGGCTCTTGCCTTTAAGGCCCATGGCGGCGAAATTATGCTCTGCTTCGTGCAGCATGTGGCTGGCGTGCAGCAAGGCCTTGGACGGGATGCAGCCAACGTTCAGGCAGGTGCCGCCGAGCGTGTCGCGACCTTCGACAACGGCGGTTTTCAGTCCCAACTGTGCACAGCGGATGGCGCAGACATAGCCTCCGGGGCCGGATCCGATGATGATAACGTCATAATTGGCCATTTTTAGTCTCCTGATATCGGATAATAAACGGGGGCGCTGCCCCCATCGCCTGCTGGCGACTCCCCCGGGATATTTTTGAACAAAAGAAGCACTAGGGGAGTGCTTTGATCAGCATAAGTATGGTGGCCGTAAGACCCGCCAACCAGATGAGCGAGCGCCAGGGGCCGATGTCAATGACATAGGCCGGAACATAAGCGATTCTTGCGGCCAGATAGACCCAGGCGCAGGCCTGTGTGAAGGGCGTGGATTGGCCCGATACAGCAAGAACAACGCAAGCAATCGTGAACAGGATCAGCCCCTCGTAGTGGTTGGTCAGGGCGCGTTGAAGGCGACCTGCGGTGCCTTGTAACTCAATCTTACTGTCACGCGGACCCAGCGCCACTTTGGGTCCGATCTGCATGTTGGCAGCGACAGAATAGGCGCAGAATTGCAGCACCTGAAGCAGCGCAACATAAACAAGTACAGTAAGCTCGGGGGTCACTATTACAGATCCATCAACAGGCGGCGTGGGTCTTCGAGCACCTCTTTGACGCGGACGAGGAAGGTTACTGCGCCTTTGCCGTCAACCACGCGGTGGTCATAGCTGAGCGCCAGATACATCATCGGGCGGATTACCACCTGACCGTTGATTGCCATCGGTCGGTCCTGGATTTTGTGCATGCCCAGAATGCCGGATTGTGGCGGGTTCAGGATTGGCGAGCTCATCAATGAGCCATAAACGCCGCCGTTTGAGATTGTGAACGTGCCGCCCTGCATTTCAGCCATCGACAATTTACCATCACGGGCGCGGCGGCCTTTTTCAGCGATGGCCTTTTCTATGTCGGCAAATGACATGGAATCTGCATCACGGATTACTGGCACAACAAGTCCCGATGGGGTTCCGGCGGCAACCCCCATATGGACGAAGTTTTTATAGACCAAATCGGTGCCGTCGATTTCGGCATTCAGTTCGGGCACTTCTTTCAATGCATGGCAGCAGGCCTTGGTAAAGAAGGACATAAAGCCGAGTTTGATGCCGTGTTTCTTTTCAAACAGCTCTTTGTACTGTTTGCGCAGCGCCATCACCTCAGTCATGTCGACCTCGTTAAAGGTGGTTAGGATGGCGGCGGTGTTTTGTGCTTCCTTCAGGCGCTTGGCGATGGTTTGGCGCAGGCGGGTCATGCGCACGCGCTCTTCTCGGGCGGCGTCGTCTGCGGGGATGGGCGCGCGCGGGATCGGAGCGGTTGCCGCTGCTGGAACTACCGCTGCAGGTGCTGGGGCGTTGGTGACGTCCTGTTTCATAATGCGTTCGTCACGACCTGTGCCTTTGATCGTTGTGGGATCAATTCCGGCAGCGGCCATTGCCTTGTTGGCAGAGGGGGCATTTTCGATGTCTGCAGATTTGGCCTGAGGAGCGGCCGCGGCGGGGCCCGGTGCGGCGGTTGCAGTTGCACCTGAAGCACCGGAAATCACACCGAGCTTTGCCGATGCGCCAACGGTGGCGCCTTCGGGTGCGAGGATTTCGCTGAGCACGCCAGCTGCAGGGGCAGGGACTTCGACGGAAACCTTGTCGGTTTCCAGCTCACATAGCATTTCATCCTGTGCCACTGTGTCACCAACGGCCTTGAACCAAGTACTGACTGTGGCCTCGGTCACGGATTCGCCCAAGGTTGGCACCATGATATCCGTTCCGCCACCAGTCGTTGGAGCCGGAGCTGCCACTGCGGCCCCTGCGCCTTTAAGGATGGTTGCCAATAGGGCGTTGACGCCGACGGTTTGCCCCTCGGCGACGACGATTTCGCCCATTGTTCCGACGGTTGGGCTGGGCACTTCGACAGTGACCTTGTCGGTTTCCAACTCACATAGCATTTCATCGACGGCGACCGCATCGCCGGGCTTTTTGAACCAAGTGGCCACTGTGGCCTCGGTCACGGATTCGCCCAATGTGGGAACGCGTACTTCGGTTGTCATGGTCAGGATCCTTTGATGGTCAGCGCTTCGTTAACGAGAGCGGCTTGTTGAACTTTGTGTTGGCTGGCCAGACCCGTCGCGGGCGAGGCAGAAGTGGCGCGACCGGCATAGCGGGCGCGGGGGTGTTTGGCTTTGATGCGGCCAAGAACCCATTCGATGTTTGGTTCAATAAAGCTCCAGGCGCCTTGGTTCTTGGGCTCTTCCTGGCACCAGACAATTTCTGCGTGCTTAAACCGTTCAAGTTCGTTGACCATGGAAATGGCCGGGAACGGATAGAACTGCTCAACCCGCATCAGATAGACATCATCAATGCCGCGTTCATCGCGTTCGGCAAGCAGGTCAAAATAGACCTTGCCGGAACACAGCACCAGACGTTTGATTTTGCTATCGGGTTTGAGTTTGGTGTCAGAGTTGCCCTTTTGCGCATCATCCCACAGCACCCGATGGAAACTGGATCCGGTGGTGAAATCTTCCGTCGTGCTGACCGCCAATTTATGGCGCAGCAGTGATTTGGGAGTCATCAGGATTAGCGGTTTGCGGAACTTACGATGCACCTGACGGCGCAAGATGTGGAAATAATTCGCCGGGGTTGTACAGTTGGCAACGATCCAGTTGTCCTGACCGCACATTTGTAGGAAGCGTTCAAGCCGGGCAGACGAATGTTCTGGGCCTTGCCCTTCGAACCCGTGCGGCAGCAGGCAAACCAGTCCGGACATGCGCAGCCATTTGCTTTCGCCGGAACTGATGAACTGATCGAACATGATCTGAGCCCCATTGGCAAAATCGCCGAACTGAGCCTCCCATGCGACAAGCGCGTTGGGTTCGGCCAGCGAATAGCCGTACTCAAAACCCAGAACCGCATATTCCGACAGCATCGAATCGATGACTTCGTATTGCGACTGACCCTCGCGGATGTTGTTGATCGGATAATAGCGTTCTTCGGTGTTTTGATCGATCAAGCCCGAATGTCGCTGGCTGAACGTGCCGCGCGTGGAGTCCTGACCCGAGAGCCGTACCGGGTAACCTTCGGTCAGCAGTGATCCAAAGGCCAAAGCCTCGCCGGTTGCCCAATCAAAGCCTTTGCCGGTTTCAAACATCTGTTTCTTGGCATCAAGCAGGCGGCCAACGGTTTTATGCAGCGGAAAGCCATCGGGAACACGCGACAGGCTGGCCCCGACATCGGCAAATGTTTCCTCTGAAATGGCGGTATCGCCACGAAAGTATTCGTCTTTGTTGCGGTCCAGATGTGACCAGCGGCCATCCAGCCAATCGGCCTTGTTGGGTTTATAGTCTTTGCCAGCCTCAAATTCGTCGTTCAAAAAGGCCTGAAACGCCGCCTTCATATCCTCAATCTCGCCTTCGGGGATCAGGCCGTCTTTGACCAGACGTTCGGTATAGAGAGACAGGGTGGTTTTGTGGGTCTTGATCTTTTTGTACATGATCGGGTTGGTGAACATGGGCTCGTCGCCCTCGTTATGGCCAAACCGGCGGTAGCAGAAAATGTCGAGCACCACGTCTTTGTGGAATTTCTGGCGGAATTCTGTGGCCACTTTGGCCGCATGCACCACGGCCTCGGGGTCATCCCCGTTGACGTGAAAAATTGGCGCTTCGACCATCAGCGCGATGTCGGTGGGATAGGGTGAACTGCGTGAAAAATGCGGCGCGGTGGTAAAGCCGATCTGGTTGTTCACGATGATATGCATGGTGCCGCCGGTCCGGTGACCCTTTAGGCCTGACAGGCCAAAGCCCTCGGCGACCACACCCTGGCCGGCAAAGGCGGCATCGCCGTGCAACAATATCGGCAGAACAGTTGTGCGACCTTTGTCGTTGTTCTGGTCCTGTTTGGCGCGCGCTTTGCCCAGAACAACCGGATTTACGGCTTCAAGATGGCTGGGGTTGGCGGTCAGGGACAAATGCACCAAATTGCCGTTAAATTCGCGATCTGACGAGGCGCCCAGATGGTATTTTACATCGCCCGACCCGTCGACGTCTTCGGGTTTTGAACTGCCGCCCTGAAATTCGTTAAAGATGGCGCGATAGGGTTTCTGCATGACATTGGCGAGAACCGACAGACGGCCCCGGTGTGGCATGCCGATGATAATGTCGCGCACACCAAGGCTGCCGCCACGTTTGATGATCTGCTCCATCGCCGGAATCAGGCTTTCGGCACCGTCCAGACCAAAGCGTTTGGTGCCCATGTATTTGACGTGCAGGAATTTCTCAAAGCCTTCGGCCTCGACCATCTTGTTCAGGATGGCTTTGCGACCCTCGCGCGTGAACTGGATTTCCTTGCCCAGCCCCTCAATGCGTTCTTTTAGCCAGCCTGCCTCTTCCGGGTTGGAAATATGCATGTATTGCAGGGCAAACGTGCCGCAATAGGTGCGTTTAACGATCTCGACGATCTGCCGCATTGAGGCGACCTGAAGGCCCAGAACATTGTCGATAAAGATCGGGCGGTCCATGTCGGCGTCGGTGAAGCCGTATGATTTCGGATCAAGCTCATTTTGCTGCACTTCATCGCGCATGTTCAACGGGTCCAGATCGGCGACCAGATGGCCGCGGATGCGATAGGCGCGGATCAGCATGATGGCACGGATACTGTCTAGCACAGCGCGTTTGATCTGCTCATCTGATACCGACACGCCGGTTTCCTCGGCCTTTTTCGCGATCTTACTGCCAGCGGCTTTGGTCTCGGCAGCGGCGGGCGGGTAGTCCCCGGTCAGTGCCAGCGTCAGGTCATCATTTGGCACTGGTGGCCAGTCATCGCGCGCCCATGACGGGCCTCTGGCCTCAGCCTTTACATCAAGTTCAGCATCGCCCATCTGGCGGAAAAACTCGGCCCATGCCGCATCCACGGCGCCCGGATCATTGGCGTATTGAGCGTAGAGCTGTTCGAGGTATTCCGCGTTGTGGCCTTGCATAAAGGATGAAGCGTGGAACTGTTCGTTTGAAGACTGATCGGTCATGGCGTTTTTCCTGATCCGGGCTTTTATATGTGTGGCCACAAAGGGCCATTTCGTTTTATGCAAAGCGATCTTTTCAGATCGCTTTGCGCGGGCGCTATCCAATAGCTTCCAAAACAGCCTCACCCAGGCTGGCGGGGCTTTCGGCGACGATAATGCCAGCGGCGCGCATGGCTTCGATTTTGTCCTCTGCACCGCCTTGGCCACCGGCAACAATTGCACCGGCGTGGCCCATACGGCGACCCGGAGGCGCTGTGCGGCCAGCGATAAACCCGGCGACAGGTTTCCAGCGGCCTTTTTTCTTTTCGTCGATCAGGAACTGCGCGGCTTCTTCTTCGGCAGACCCGCCGATTTCACCGATCATGATGATGCTTTGGGTCTCGTCATCGCCGAGGAACCATTCCAGCACGTCAATATGTTCTGTGCCTTTGATCGGATCCCCACCAATACCGATGCAGGTGGATTGGCCAAGGCCCACATCTGTGGTCTGTTTCACCGCCTCATAGGTTAGCGTGCCCGAGCGGGACACAACACCAACCGAGCCGCGTTTGTGGATTGGGCCGGGCATGATGCCGATTTTGCAGGCACCCGGCGTGATCACACCGGGGCAGTTGGGGCCGATCAGGATGGATTTACTGTCGATCAGCGCGCGTTTGACCCGCATCATGTCCAGCACAGGAATGCCTTCGGTGATGGCAACGATGATCTCCATTTCGGCGTCAATAGCCTCAAGGATGGAATCGGCAGCAAAGGGCGGTGGCACATAGATCACCGATGCATTGGCGCCGGTCACATGCCGTGCTTCGTGGACCGAGTTAAACACGGGCAGATCAAGGTGGGTCATGCCACCTTTGCCGGGGGTGACGCCGCCGACCATTTTAGTGCCGTAAGCGATTGCCTGTTCGGTGTGGAATGTACCCTGCGAGCCGGTGATGCCCTGGCAGATTACTTTGGTATTTTCGTCGATGAGTACGGCCATTATGGCGTTCTCCTATGTAGGGTGCGTGATTTCACGCACCAATAATTCCGGAATGGTGCGTGAAATCACGCACCCTACGATTAGCCCTTAACCGCCGCCACGATTTTCTCGGCGCCGTCTTTCAGGTTATCCGCCGCGATAATATCAACGCCTGACGCGTTAATGATCGCTTTGCCCTGCTCAACATTGGTGCCCTCAAGGCGTACAACCAATGGCACCTTCAATCCGACCTCTTTCACCGCGGCCACAACGCCCTCGGCGATGACATCACAGCGCATGATGCCGCCAAAGATATTGACCAGAATGCCTTTGACCTTGGGGTCCGAGGTGATGATTTTGAACGCTTCGGTGACCTTTTCCTTGGTCGCGCCGCCGCCTACGTCAAGGAAGTTGGCCGGCTCAGAACCGTACAATTTGATGATGTCCATGGTCGCCATCGCCAGACCGGCACCATTGACCATACAGCCGATTTCACCGTCCAGAGTGATGTAGTTCAGGTCGTATTTGGCGGCCTCAAGCTCTTTTGGGTCTTCTTCGGACTCGTCGCGCAACTCGGCGATATCGGCGTGGCGATACAGTGCGTTGTCGTCAAAGCTAATCTTGGCATCCAGCACCTTGAGATCGCCGGCATCGGTGACAATCAGCGGGTTGATCTCAAGCATCTCCATGTTCTTTTCAAGGAACGCTTTGTACAGCAGCCCCATCAGAGCGACACATTGTTTGATCTGCTTGCCGGACAGCCCCAGTGCAAATGCAATGCGACGACCGTGGAATGCCTGATAGCCCGTCGCGGGATCAACGTTGAAAGACAGAATTTTTTCCGGGGTGTCGGCAGCAACCTGTTCGATGTCCATGCCACCCTCGGTCGAGCAGACAAAACTAACACGGCTGGACACACGATCGACCAACAGGGCCAGATACATTTCGGTCTCAATACCGGCGCCATCCTCAATGTAGATGCGGTTGACCTGTTTGCCCGCCGGGCCGGTCTGATGCGTGACCAGGGTGCGACCCAGCATTTTACGCGCCTCAGAGGCGGCCTCTTCGACGGATTTGGTCAGGCGCACACCGCCCTGTTCGCCAGCATCGGCCTCTTTGAATGTGCCTTTGCCGCGTCCGCCTGCGTGGATTTGTGCTTTGATAACCCAAAGTGGGCCGTCAAGTTCGCCGGCCGCTGTTTTGGCGTCTTCGGCGCGCAATACAACGCGACCGTCCGAAACCGGTGCCCCGAAGCTGCGAAGAAGAGCCTTGGCCTGATATTCGTGGATGTTCATGAATGCTGTCCCGTCTGATATACGATTGCGCAGGGTATAGAGATGTTATTGAGACAAGGTTAAACGATTTTTGCCCCATGCAAAGCGAATTACGGCAAAAATCGCCTTTTGTGATCACACGAAAAAAAGCGTGATCACAAAGTTGTTTTCTAACACGCCAGATTGATTTATTCCGCCCGAATCAATTTAGAATGATCGCGTATAAAGGGGCACTTGCACCAAATAATTGTTCGAACGCTCACAGGTTTGTGCGGTTAATCAATGGACCCTGCTCAACGTTGGGCATGCTGGTCCAGCCCTAAAGAACGCCGACAATGTCGACGGGGGACGGTTTTTAAAACATCGCACCCAGATTAATCCCGGCGTAGCGACCCAAGCGCCTATGGGGCAACAGCAGGTCACCGTTCAACAAAGCCTCGGCCTCCATCAGCACATTTTGCCACCGATCACCGGTTTCTGCAGGAAAGGGCACAGGTAAAACGCTTGTTTGGGTCGAATTCGGAATTCACTCTGCGTCATTGTCCGTTTCCAGTGCGACCCGCGACCAAAATCCCTTGTTGTCGTCAATCATGTTGAGAAAATGGGCATGCGCAGCCCGCGATCGGGTCACATCAGGCTGGCTTTGCAGGGCATATATGATCGTGGCAATGAGGTCAGCAAGCGGTGGTGTGTCTTGGTTCGACAGAAAACCTTCGCCAACAAGCGGCGCCAACAAACATCGCCAACAAACGGCGTGTCGCGGGCCGCATCCATGTCTGTGCCAGCAGAATAAACCGTTTTGGTGGCCGCCGCCGGATCAAATGCCAAAATGGTTTCGCTGACACCCGACAAAAGGTGGTAATAGGCCGACAACTAGGCCGCATCAGAAAGGTCAAATTGGATCGGTGCGAGAGCGTTTAGTGTTGAAGAACCCTACCAAAAGCGCTCCGGTGGTCTCAAAGAGCCCTTCGCCGGGATCGCGGTGATCGTTCATATTGATATCAAACCACAGGTCCTGTGGGTCAATAATCACCGAAACCTCATCTGAGGCCGAGATCATGCCGAGGGCCTGTCTTGCCTGCTCCAAATCCGTCAGTACGGTTTTGAAAAGGTCAGAAACTGTCTGCGGTGAGAACGGGTCGGGTGTTGGGTTTTCCGGGATTGGCAGCCGCAAAACGGGATATCCGCCATTTGATCAGACCCATCAAATATGCCAACACGGAACCGCGTTTGAAGCGCGTGTTCGATTGCCGCAGGAAAGCGAACGCCACCAAGCGCGAATTGATCAGACGGTGTCAGAACAGATTGGGATAAGAGCGCGGTTTGCGCACCTGACAAGCCCTGGGTGGCAATGAGGGTGGAATAGTCAGGGCTGCAGTTGCTGCGGTGTTTAGCCCGACGATCGTCAAGGTTGCCAAGATAAGACGGTGCATATCAGATTTCCCTTGCTGGTGCTTATAACATGAACGGCGTTCAGTAAACGGCAAAGAAAAGGCGCCCAAAATATGGGGCGCCTTTGACTGATAAAGTCTTGTTGGTTTATGCCAGCGTCGGATTGATGCCTTTGCAGGCTTCAACCAGACCGTTCACAGCAGCGACAGAGCTGTCGAACATGGCTTGCTCATCTGCAGTCATCTGGATGTCGATGACTTTTTCAATGCCGCCGGCACCGATGATGGTGGGCACGCCCACATACATACCATTCAGGCCCAAAGCACCGTCAACATAGGCGGCACAAGGCAGCACACGTTTCTGGTCTTTCAGGAAGGCTTCGGCCATTTCGATTGCCGAAGTTGCAGGCGCGTAAAACGCCGAACCGGTTTTCAGCAGTCCAACGATTTCGGCACCGCCATCACGGGTGCGCTGGATGATTGCGTCCAGTTTTTCCTGTGTGGTCCAGCCCATTTTTACCAGATCAGGCAACGGGATGCCGGCAACGGTGGAATAACGCGACAAGGGCACCATGGTGTCACCATGACCGCCCAGAACAAACGCGGTGACGTCCTTCATCGACACGCCAAATTCGTCGGCGAGGAAATGACGGAACCGGGCGCTGTCCAGAATGCCAGCCATGCCACACACCATGTTGTGGGGCAGTCCGGAAAATTCGCGCAGGGCCCAGACCATCGCATCCAGCGGGTTGGTGATGCAGATCACAAAGGCGTTCGGGGCATGGTCGCGGATGCCTTCGCCAACGGATTTCATCACTTTCAGGTTGATGCCCAGCAGGTCATCGCGGCTCATTCCGGGTTTGCGGGGCACACCTGCGGTAACGATGCAAACGTCTGCACCGGCGATGTCAGCATATGATTGTGTACCGGACAATGTGGCGTCAAAGCCTTCGGATGGGCCAGCCTCGGAAATGTCGAGTGCTTTGCCTTCGGGTGTCCCCGGGGCGATGTCAAACATGACAACGTCACCAAGTTCCTTGATTGCTGCGAGGTGGGCGAGCGTGCCGCCAATTTGACCTGCGCCGATAAGCGCGATTTTGGGTCTGGCCATTTGATAGGTCTCCGGTCCGATGAGTTCGGGCGTTGCCTAGAACGTCAGGGCCGCAGGCGCAAGGGTAAGGCCCTGCGGCTTGGGCGCGCGGAGACCCTGTTTGGGCGCGTATGGATGCGCTAAAGCGATTGAGCAGGAACGATTTTTCAAGGCGTAGGCATGTTGGGACTGAATGGCGTGTTTTTTGCTCTGGCGGTGCCGACTGTGTTGTTTGCCGGGTTTTCCAAGGGCGGTTTCGGTGGTGGAGCAGCGTTTTCCGCGACATCTATTCTGGCTCTGGTGCTGCAACCCGAACAGGCGCTGGCGCTGATGTTGCCAATGCTGATGATGATGGATATCGCCGCTTTGGGCGCGTTTTGGAAAAAATGGAGCTGGCCCGATGCCAAGGTGATGATCTTGGGGAGCGTGCCCGGCGTGGCGCTGGGCGTGTGGTTGTTCCAGGTCGCCGACGTCGACCTGTTGCGGCTGATGATCGGGGTGATGTCGATCGCCTTTGTGGCCTGGCAATTGGCTAAATCAACCGGGATCGTGCGGCCTTTTGCCAACCGTCTACCCGCCTGGGCCGGGGTACTTTCCGGCATCGTTGCGGGGTTCACCAGCTTTGTAAGCCATGCGGGCGGGCCACCCTCTGCGGTGTATTTGCTGTCCCAAAAACTGACAAAAACCCAGTATCAGGGCACTACGGTGATCGTATTTTGGGTGATTAATGCCGCAAAGGTCATTCCCTATGCCTATTTAGGCATGTTCACCGTCGAGACCGGGCTTGCCAATCTAATGCTGGCGCCTGTTGCGTTTGCCGGGGTGTGGCTGGGGGTGCGGATGCACCTGATCGTGTCAGAACGGTTGTTCTTTGGGGTCACCTATGTCGCCCTGTGTCTGACCGGAAGCAAATTAGTCTGGGATTCCGTATTGGCGTAGGGTGGGTGAAAACCCACGCACCCCACGGGTCGCGATTTCACACGTCGGTGCCCTGTGGGGGCAACGCCTCTGACAGGTTTTCAAACGACCGCCCCGACGCGACAAGGCATGTGACCCCATCTGGCTTTGTCACTGTGATTGTCCAACTGCCGGTTTCGGCAGAGGAAAACACCTCAATCACCGCATTATTGCTCCCCAATCCAATGCTCTGCCGGGTCTCGCCATAACTGTTGGCCAACCGTTCCAGAACCATCGGACGCGGCGCGCAGTTGCGTTTGGGTGCCGCCGAGACATCCTGCGCCGCCAACGCCATCACACCCAAACCCATCGTCATTTTGAACATAATTTCCATCATAAAGTTACCCTTTCCATCCACCAGTCGGGGTTTGCCCAACACTGAAAACTTTGCGCTTTGGATGCTGCAGATTGGTTAATGGATCGTTCGGAGCGATCATATGCTGCGTTGCGGCGCTTTTACCCTTGAATTTTCCGTTCAAAAATGCCCACTTCTGCGCAACATTATGACCTTGGAGATTTTCAATGGATGCCCAGCTTCGTCCTCATCGTTCCGTCCTTTATATCCCGGCCTCAAAAGAACGGGCTTTCGCAAAGGCTAAAACCTTGCCCATTGATGCGATCATCTTTGATCTTGAAGATGCGGTGACAGCTGCCGAAAAAGACAGCGCCCGCGCGTTGCTGAAAACCACACTTGCGGCGGGCGGCTATGGGTCCCGGTTGCGGATCGTGCGGATCAACGGCCTGGACACCCCGTGGGGGCTGGCAGATGCCAAAGCGGCACGCGACATGGATGCCGATGTTGTGTTGTTGCCCAAAGTTGGCAGCCCTGCGGATGTTGATGCCTTGGCGGCAATCACCGGCGACATGCCGATCTGGGCGATGATGGAAACGCCACGTGGCATGTTGAACGCGGCGCAAATCGCGGCGCATCCGGTGCTGACGGGCATGGTCATGGGCACCAATGATCTGGCCAAGGAACTGCAAACCCGGTTCCGCGCTGATCGCGAACCAATGTTAACCGGGTTGGGTCTTTGCCTGCTCGCCGCCAAAGCCGAGGGGCTGGTGATCGTTGATGGTGTATATAACGCCTACAAAGACGATGACGGTCTGGCGGTGGAATGTGCACAGGGCCGCGATATGGGTTTTGATGGCAAAACCTTGATCCACCCGGCGCAGGTGGACATCACCAATGCGGCGTTTGGCCCATCGGAGGCCGAAATTGATCTGGCCCGCCGCCAAATCGCGGCTTTCAAAGAGATCGAGGCGGAAGGGCAGGGGGTCGCCGTGGTCGATGGTCGGATCGTTGAGAATCTTCACGTTGCAACGGCACAGGAAACTCTGGCAAAAGCAAAGGCAATAGAAGCTTTGCAAGCGGGGTAGCCAGATATGAGCTTTGGAATTTTAGTTTTAGGTGTTTTTCTGTGGTGGGGCGCACATTGCTTTAAGCGGGTGATGCCCGTTCAGCGCACAGCATTGGGTGATCGCGGCAAAGGTTTGGTCGCGTTGATCATCCTTGCGTCGATCGTGCTGATGGTTCTGGGCTTTCGCGCAGCTCCGTTTGTCGAGGTCTGGTCGCCGCCGTCCTTTATGGTGCACATCAACAACCTGCTGGTGCTGATCGCGATCTTTATGATGAGCCCTGCGCCGAAAAAGGGCGTTCTGCTGAACAAGATGCGTCATCCAATGATGGTGGGGTTCATGCTGTGGGCCATTGCGCATTTGCTGGTTAATGGCGATGCGGCAGGCATTGTCCTGTTTGGCGGACTGCTGCTTTGGGTGCCTATTCAGATCAAGATGATCAACGCGGCCGAACCGGAATGGTCTCCGGGTGAGCCGGGAACAATTGGCAAAGACGCTATGTTCTTGGTCGCTTCGGTTGTGATCATGGTTGTTATTGGCCTTATTCACGGTTGGGTCGGCCCGTGGCCCTTTGCGTCATGAGCACGATTTATCGGCTTTTGACCGAGGATGACACATCAGCCTTTTGCCATAAAGTCAGCGAAGCCTTGGCCAAAGGCTGGTCTCTGCATGGTGATCCCACCTATGCCTACGACGCTGCGCGCGGCGTCATGCGGTGCGGGCAGGCGGTGATCAAAGACGTTGCCACACCTTATTCCGCCGACATGAAACTAGGAGAGCAGTGAATGGCCAAGACCAATTCGGGCCGGTTTTTTGAGGATTACGCGGTTGGCGATGTTCTGACCCATGCGGTGCCGCGCACGGTATCCGGGGGCGAACGCGCACTGTACCATGCGTTCTATCCGGCCCGTCATGCGTTGTATTCCTCGGACGAATTCGCCCGATCCTGCGGGCTGTCGTGCAGTCCGCTTGACGACATGGCGGCGTTTCACATGGTGTTTGGCAAAACAGTCCCGGATGTGTCGCTAAATGCAGTGGCCAATCTTGGCTACGCGCAGGGGCGCTGGTTGCAGCCAGTCCATACCGGGGACACATTGCGCGCCACGTCCGAAGTTATCGGTCTCAAGCAAAACTCAAGCGGAAAAACCGGCGTTGTCTATGTGCGCACCAAAGGGATGAACCAACGTGGCAATGTGGTGCTGGACTATGTGCGTTGGGTGATGGTGCGTAAAAACAATCTGGACGCGCCTGCTCCGGTGACGGTGGTCCCCGAGCTAGTGTCAGTGCTGGATCCGGCGGATCTGGTGATTCCAACGGGACTGAATTTCACCGGCTACGATTTTGCGTTGGCAGGAGAGCCGCATCGCTTGGCCGACTATGAAATCGGTGAACAGATCGACCATGTGGATGGGGTGACCATTGAAGAGGCCGAACACATGATGGCGACGCGGCTGTGGCAGAACACGGCAAAGGTGCATTACGACGCTACGGCGCGCCCGGATGGCAAGCGGCTGATCTATGGCGGGCATATCATTTCAATGGCGCGGGCGTTGTCGTTTAACGGCTTGGCCAATGCACAAATGATTGTCGGACTGAATGGCGGTGCGCATGCCAATCCTTGTTTTTCCGGTGATACGGTGCGGGCCTGGTCCGAAGTGCTCGACAAGGCTGAAACCTCTGCGCCGGGCGTCGGAGCCATCCGTTTGCGGTTGGTAGCAACGCGGGGCGGCGATCCGTTTCAGTTGCGGGGGAGCGATGGCAAATACCTGCCAGACGTGCTTCTAGACCTAGATTACTGGGCGTTGATGCCAGTTTAAAGGCGTAGGGTGGGTGAAAACCCACGCTTTTGCACCCGATCTCAAGCCGCGTGGGTTTTCACCCACCCTACGTTTGGTTGCACGAATTTTTGATACACGCCCATGGTTTCGGAGCGTATCGGCGAAACGTAGTCGCAAAGTGCAGCGTTGCAATCCGCTCCATTGCAATCAAACGGCGGCCCCGTCAGTATATTTTTCTTCGGGATTAACCCGATATTTTCTAAGTGGCGGGCAATACTGTCCTTTGAAGGCGATACAGGGATCGGAATGAAACGGCACTCTTGACGGAGACGGTAAGCAGAGGCGTCGCAATGGCGGATCTATCAACCCATTTGGGATGCCGTCTGGGCTCTGATTTCTGGCCATCCAAGAGAGTCCGAGGTGAAACTGTGTCTTGGTTCGGCAGGGGTTCACATCAGGAGTTTTATTTTTTGTGATCACACGAATAAAAACTGTGATCACAAACTGGCAGAAATTTGCATGCACTCAGGAAAAACTTTACACATAAGCGATCCGTGGTCGTGACAGTCCGCAAAAAAACTTTAGAAACGACAGTAAGCCAACCGGAATCCGGAAAGGAGCCATCATGGGAGCAGATGTAAATCGCGGAGATCGCCCGCTTTCGCCTCATATTTCTATCTATCGACCTCAACTGACATCAGCCTTTTCGATCCTGCACCGGATCACTGGCGTTGGCATGTCGGTCACAGCATTGTTGATCGTCTGGTGGTTCATCGCCGCAGCAAGCGGCGCGAATTATTTTGAATTTGTCGATGGCCTGCTAACGTCCTGGTTTGGGCTGCTGATTATGGTGGCCTCGCTTTGGGCGTTCTGGTTCCATTTTTTCAACGGCATTCGGCATCTGCGTTGGGATGCGGGCCTCGGAATGGGGATTGAGGACGCTGAACGTAGCGCCAAGATCGCTGCGGCGTTATCCGTGTTGATGACAATCTTATGCGTCATTCTTGCGACTTGAGGGGAACGGCATGTCTTTTCTGACCGATTATAAGCGCGTGGCCGGGCTTGGCTCTGCCAAATCTGGCACCGGCCATTTTGTGCAGCAGCGTCTGACAGCCATCGCGCTGATCCCTCTGACGGTTCTGTTTCTATACACATTCATCGGCGCATTGGGCTCAGGCCATGACGCGGTGCTTGAAACCTATTCGCACCCGGTTCCGGCATTGGTTGCGATCATGTTTATCTGGGCCGTGTTCAGCCATTTGCGTCTGGGGCTTCAGGTGGTGATCGAGGACTATGTTCCCAACCATCGTACGCAGCAACTGTTGCTGATTGCGAATGCGCTGATCTGGCGGGGCACGGCCATTATTGGCCTGTTCGCTATTGCCCGCATCGCTCTTTAAGAGCCCGAACGGAAGAGACTGATTATGGCTGCTTATGAATACGAAACCCATGACTATGATGTTGTGGTTGTGGGTGCTGGTGGCGCCGGACTGCGCGCGACGTTGGGTATGGCCGAACAGGGGTTGCGCACAGCCTGTATTACCAAAGTGTTCCCAACACGTTCGCACACTGTGGCGGCGCAGGGTGGCATCGCGGCGTCCCTGTCCAACATGGGCCCGGACAACTGGCAGTGGCATATGTATGACACGGTCAAAGGGTCAGATTGGCTCGGCGATATGGATGCGCAGGAATACCTCGTGCGTCACGCCCCTCAGGCTGTGTACGAATTGGAGCATTACGGTGTGCCGTTTTCGCGCACCGAAGAAGGCAAGATTTATCAGCGCCCGTTTGGCGGCCACACCACCGAATTTGGCGAAGGTCCAGCAGTCCAGCGGACTTGTGCCGCGGCGGACCGGACCGGGCATGCGATCCTGCACACGCTTTATGGTCAATCGCTAAAAAATAACGCCGAATTTTACATCGAATATTTCGCCATTGATCTGATCATGTCCGAAGATGGCCAATGCCAGGGCGTCGTCTGCTGGAAACTGGACGATGGCACCATGCATGTGTTCAATGCCAAGATGGTCGTGCTGGCCACCGGTGGTTATGGCCGGGCGTTTTTCAGCGCCACGTCGGCGCACACCTGTACGGGTGATGGCGGCGGCATGGTGGCACGTGCCGGATTGGCATTGCAAGACATGGAGTTCGTGCAATTCCACCCGACCGGTATTTACGGCGCCGGTTGCCTGATTACCGAAGGCGCGCGCGGCGAAGGCGGATACCTGACAAATTCCGAAGGCGAACGGTTTATGGAGCGTTACGCGCCGCAATATAAAGACCTCGCACCACGCGATTACGTGTCCCGCTCTATGACCATGGAAATCCGCGAAGGCCGTGGTGTCGGGTCCGAAGGCGATCACCTGCACTTGAATTTAGCCCACCTGCCAGCCGAGGCGTTGGCCGAACGCTTACCAGGCATTTCCGAGAGCGCCAAGGTGTTCGCGGGCGTCGATGTTACCAAAGAACCGATCCCGGTTTTGCCGACAGTGCATTACAACATGGGCGGCATCCCGACGAACTATTGGGGCGAAGTTTTGGACCCAACCGAGGGTGAGCCCAACGCAGTGGTGCCCGGCCTGATGGCCGTTGGCGAAGCCGGATGTGCGTCGGTTCACGGCGCCAACCGTCTGGGGTCAAATTCATTGATCGACCTTGTTGTGTTTGGCCGTGCTGCAGCTATTCGCGCCGGCAAGGTTGTCGATGCCGAGGCGCCCAATCCGGTGCTGAACCAATCAAGCGTTGATGCTGCCTTTGACCGTTTTGACGGGTTGCGCAATGCAAGTGGTGGTATCGCCACGGCTGAGCTTCGTTTGGAAATGCAGAAAACCATGCAAACGGATGCGGCTGTTTTCCGCACCACTAAATCCTTGGCTGACGGCGTTGAAAAAATGGGCACGATAGCTGCCAAGCTGGACGATCTGCACGTGACCGACCGGTCGTTGATCTGGAACAGCGATCTGATGGAAACGCTGGAGCTGACCAATCTGATGCCAAACGCATTGGCCACCATTGTTGGGGCGGCTGCGCGCACCGAAAGCCGCGGTGCCCACGCACACGAGGATTACAGCGAACGCGACGATGAAAACTGGCGTGTCCATACGATTTCGCGCGTCGATGGCAATCAGGTCGACCTAAGCTATCGTCCGGTGGTCGTTGAACCCCTGACAACCGAGGCCGAAGGCGGCATCAGCCTTGACCGTGTCGCGCCCAAAGCGCGGACATTCTGATGTTGAACCGAGGCAGCACAGTGGCAATTGATAACATTACCCATCGCCGCCAGCCTCTGTTTCGACTCAAACGTAAACTTTCCCGGGGACCCCGGGCGCTCATCTTGTTGGAGGCGACATAATGGTTCAACTGACCCTGCCAAAGAATTCCCGTATGACAACCGGGAAAACATGGCCAAAACCCGACGGTGCCACCAACGTTCGGAAATTCCAGATTTACCGCTGGACGCCGGATGATGGCGCTAACCCACGTGTGGATACATATTTCGTTGATATGGATACCTGTGGCCCGATGATCCTTGATGCGCTGATCAAGATCAAAAATGAGATCGACCCGACCCTGACGTTTCGGCGGTCTTGCCGCGAAGGCATTTGCGGGTCCTGCGCGATGAACATCGACGGGATCAATACGCTGGCCTGCATCTATGGCATGGACGAGGTTAAAGGCGACGTTAAGATTTACCCGCTGCCGCATCTGCCGATTGTCCGTGATTTGATCCCGGATCTGACGCATTTTTATGCACAGCATGCGTCGATCATGCCGTGGCTGGAAACCAAAACCAACCGCCCGGCGAAAGAGTGGAAACAGACCATTGATGACCGCAAAAAACTGGACGGTCTTTATGAATGTGTCATGTGCGCCTGCTGTTCGACATCCTGCCCATCATATTGGTGGAACGGCGATCGCTATCTTGGGCCAGCCGCGTTGCTGCACGCCTATCGCTGGATCATCGACAGCCGCGACGAAGCCACCGGAGAGCGGTTGGACGAATTGGAAGACCCGTTCAAGCTCTACCGCTGCCACACCATTATGAACTGCGCCAAAACCTGCCCCAAAGGCCTGAACCCGGCTCAGGCTATTTCCGAGATCAAAAAAATGATGGTCGAGCGGGCAGTTTGATAGGCGAACCCAAAGATGCGGCAGCCCGACGCGCTGTTGCTCCGGTGATTTGTTATCCGGTTGCGGCGTTGCCCCAACCGGACTTGCCACTTTATCAAAAAGCCCGAACGCAGGCGCGCAAAACTGGCGAAGTTCTGGTTGCGCCACGTGAAGCATCGGTGTTTCAGGTTCCCGCCGGGCATTTCTTTCGCATCACATCCGTTGAGGGTCCTCAGGTCGGGGATCTCAATCTTTGGAACGCGCAGGATCTGTCTGAACGGTTCTATTCTGGCAAAACCCGCGCGTTGCATGGCACGCATCTGACCACCGGCGACCGGATGTGGAGCGGATTTCCAAACCTGCGTCCAATGGTGACGATCCTTGCGGATAGTTTGGGATGGTACGGAATCGACGCCTTTGGTGGATCGGTTCATGACGTGATTGGGACGCGCTGCGATCCCTATACCGGCAACCTGTTGGCGGGCAGTCAGTACCATCACTGTTGCCATTCCAACCTGACCCGCGCCCTGGCCGATCACTTGGAAATTTCACGCGCACAGGCCGAACCACTGGTGCATGACGTTCTGAATGTTTTCATGTGCACGGGATTCACCCGCGATACCGGACAGTATTTCATGAAGGCCAGCCCGGTCAGACCCGGAGATTATCTTGAGTTCTTTGCTGAAATCGACTTGCTTGGGGGGCTAAGCGCCTGTCCCGGCGGCGATTGTTCAAGCGAACATTCCAGCGATTCCGCCGCCTGTTTTCCATTGTTGGTTGAGGTTTTTGAACCAGCTAAGGGCGCGTTAGGTAATTGGACCCAGCCAGATCAAAACGGTTATGATGGGTCGCATGGCGATGCGGTATAGGCCGGACAAAACGCCCGGCCTATTGGGTTAGCTGTCAAAAGCCGCGGTTAAGGCAATTTCAACCATATCGCCGAAGCTGCGTTCGCGTTGGTCTGCGGGCAAGGATTCGCCGGTTTTCAGATGATCCGAAACCGTCAGAACCGCCAATGCGCGACGACCGTAACGGGCGGCAAGAATGTAAAGCTCGGCAGCCTCCATTTCGACGCCCAGAATGCCGTGACGCATCATCTGTTCATTCAGATCAGGACGTTCGTCATAAAACACATCCGACGAATAAATCCCGCCCACATGGGTTGTGGTGCCCTTGGCCTTGGCGGCCTTAACGGCGGCCTCAAGCAGGGACCAGTCCGCACAGGGGGCGAAATTGAATTCGCGAAAAATACCCCGCGACGGAGTATTGAGCGAACTGGCGGACATTGCCACAATGACATCGCGCACATTTACATGATCCTGCATGCCACCACATGATCCGATACGGATCAGGGTTTTGGCATCAAAATCGCGAATTAATTCGTTAACATAGATAGAAAGTGATGGCATTCCCATGCCGCTGCCCTGAATTGTTACAGGGTGGCCATTCCACATCCCTGTAAACCCAAGCATTCCGCGAACTTCGTTGACCAAACGAACGTCAGTCAAAAAAGTTTCGGCAGCCCATTTAGCGCGATAAGGATCCCCTGGCAAAAGAACCGTTTCTGCAATATCGCCAGGATTTGCCCCGATATGAATTGTCATTGCATTAATCCTTTAGCGATCAGATTTCCAAATCGGTAATGTCAGCGCCGCTGGATAGAGCTTCGTGGATCCAATGCGGTTTACGACCCATTCCCGACCATGTTTGTTCGTGGTTCGAAGGATTGCGGTATTTTGCGGCGGCTTTGCCGCGCTTGCCTTTTCCACCGGAAATCTCGCTCAGAGAAAACCCATACTTTGCAACGGCTTCTTCTGCAGCTTTTAGTGCCTCGCGGCGATCACGACCGTCTGCATCCGAAATCGCTTTGTCAACGTCTTTTGCAAGTTTCGTCAACTCTTTCCGAGTCATTGTGTTCAGATCAATGTTCATATTCTACTCCCGCGATCTCTGTCGCATTCATTTGATTCGATGTTGGGGATATGTAACAACAATATTGAATCTGTTCAGCATCAATTTTTGAGTTCTGGGTGGTATTTTGCTATTCTGCGGCAATTAGTTTATCGTCAATCAATGCAATTACATCAAACATAATTGCATTTAGCATAAAGTTTTTGGGAGTGTAAATTTTTGCTACTCCCATTTTTTGCAATCTAAGAATGTCATCGCTTGGGATGATTCCTCCAACAATAACTGGTATATGACCGATCCCGGCGCTTTTCATTTTGTCTACGACATCTTTTACTAGGGAAACATGGCTTCCAGACAGAATTGAGAGCCCGATAACATGCACATCTTCCGCAATTGCTGCGTCTACAATTTCTTGTGGGGTCAATCGAATGCCATCATAGGCGATGTCCATTCCGCAGTCGCGTGCGCGAACAGCAATTTGCTCTGCCCCGTTTGAATGCCCGTCCAGCCCCGGTTTTCCAACCAATAATTTTAGGCGACGGCCCAGTTTATCGCTGACCGCATCCACAGCAGTGCGAATTTTCTCAAGGCCTTCGGTCTTGTTGGACACTGATTCGGACACGCCGGTCGGGCCGCGATAGGTGCCAAAAACAATGCGCATCTGTTCGGCCCATTCGCCGGTGGTGACGCCGACCTTGGCCGCGGCAATCGACGGCACCATGATATTGGTGCCCGTGCGGGCGGCATCCTGCAACGCGGTCAGCGCGGCCTGAACCGCATCTGGGTCACGGTCTTTGCGCCATTGGTTCAAACGGCTGATCTGATCTGCCTCGCCGGCCGGGTCAACAACCATGATGCCGCCATCGTCGCCAATCAACGGCGACGGTTCGGTCGTGGTGAATTTGTTCACACCAACCACCGTGGTCTCCCCGGATTCGATCCGGTTAAGCCGCTCGGCGTTGGAATCCACCAGCCGCGATTTCATGTACTCAATAGCGGAGATCGCGCCGCCCATGCTCTCAAGATTGGCCAGCTCGGCGCGCGCGCCTTCTTTCAGGCTTTCAACTTTGGCATCAATTGCCGGATTTTGATCAAACAGATCGTCAAATTCCAACAGGTCGGTTTCATAGGCCAAAATCTGCTGCATCCGCATCGACCATTGCTGATCCCACGGGCGCGGCAATCCCAATGCTTCGTTCCAGGCGGGCAACTGCACCGCACGGGCGCGGGCGTTTTTGGATAGGGTCACCGCCAGCATTTCAATGAGAATACGGTAAACGTTATTCTCTGGTTGCTGCTCGGTCAGGCCAAGCGAATTGACCTGCACCCCATAGCGAAAGCGGCGGTATTTGGGGTCTGTGACGCCATAACGGTTTGCACAGATTTCATCCCACAGATCGACAAACGCCCGCATTTTGCACATTTCGGTCACAAAGCGGATGCCGGCATTGACGAAAAACGAAATTCGGCCAACCAGACGCGGGAAATCTTCGTCGGGGACCTGGCCCTTTAGCCCATCCAAAACTGCCTGTGCCGTTGCCAGGGCAAAGGCCAATTCCTGCTCGGGCGTCGCCCCGGCCTCTTGCAAATGGTACGAACACACGTTCATCGGGTTCCATTTTGGCACGTTGGTATAGCAATAGGCCGCCACATCAGTGATCAGTTTCAACGATGGTTTTGGCGGGCAAATATACGTACCGCGCGACAGGTATTCTTTGATGATGTCGTTCTGAACTGTGCCTTGCAGCTGGGTCACATCGGCGCCCTGTTCTTCGGCGGCGGCTATGTATAATGCCAACAACCACGGCGCTGTGGCGTTGATAGTCATTGACGTGTTCATCTGCTCAAGCGGGATATTGTCGAACAGGGCCAGCATATCGCCCAAATGGGTGACAGGGACGCCAACTTTGCCCACTTCGCCTTTGGCCAGCACATGGTCGCTGTCATATCCGGTTTGTGTCGGCAGATCGAAAGCCACCGAAAGCCCGGTCTGACCCTTGGCCAGATTGCCGCGATACAGCGCGTTTGATGCCTGTGCGGTGGAATGTCCGGCATAGGTGCGGATCAGCCAGGGGCGGTCTTTTTGCGAATGCGACATTGATAGCCTCGTCAATCGGTTGGGTAATTATATTACGTCTTCGTTGTCTAAATCGCAATTTTCGGCTTATGTCAATTCGCTGCGCTGCGGCATGGCTGTTGAATGGAAATGATTGTGACCGCATGATTTTGATGGCAGGCTGGGTTGTATGACGCAAACTGTGGAAATGCCGCTTTGGTTGTTAGTGTTGATGCTGGTTCTTGCGGTGATCGCGGCGTTGGACAAGGTGATGATCCCGTCGGTGCGCTGGTTTTTCCGCCGACGGCTTGAAAAAGCAGTTGCGCGATTGAACACGCGGCTTGAGCGGCCGATCCAACCGTTCAAGCTCGCCCGTCGATACGACATGATCCAACGGCTGATCTATGACCCGCAGGTCAGTCAGGCGGTTGCGGCCCATGCCAAAGAAACCGGTGTCCCGGAAAACGTCGCATTTGAAGAGGCCCGCAGCTATGCGCGCGAGATCGTGCCGTCGTTTTCGGCCTCGGCCTATTTTGGTTTTGCCATCCGCGCCGCCCGTTTCCTGAGCAATGCATTATATCGTGTCCGCCTAAGCCAATATGATGAAGATGGGTTTAAAAACATCGACCCGGACGCCACCGTGATATTTGTGATGAACCATCGCAGTAATATGGACTATGTTCTTGTCACCTATCTGGTCGCTGAACGGTCTGCGTTGTCCTATGCGGTGGGGGAATGGGCGCGGGTTTGGCCGCTTAGTCGATTGATCCGGGCCATGGGGGCCTATTTTATCCGCCGCAAATCGCGTAATGAGCTATATCGCAAAGTTCTGGCCCGCTATGTGGGGTTGGCGACGGATGCTGGTGTGACGCAGGCGGTGTTCCCCGAAGGCGGGCTTAGTCTTTCGGGGGCGTTGATGCCGCCAAAACTTGGGTTGTTGAAATATATCATCGACGGGTTTGACTCTGAGGTGGGCGATGTTGTGTTTGTGCCGGTGGCGCTCAATTACGATCGGGTGCTTGAGGATCAAATCCTGACCACCGCCGCCAATGATCCGGAACATCGGTTTAAGGCGCGGATTGGGGTGATTGCGGGCAAAACCATCAAACAGATTTGCCTGCGGCTGATCGGCCGTTATCATAAATTCGGCTATGCCGCCGTGAGCACCGGAGAGCCGCTGTCGCTGCGTGATTTCAGTCAGGGGCAAGGTGGGTGCGATTTGACCGTCCCCTTGGCCGAGGCGCTGATAAAGCGGATTGGCGCGGTTGTGCCGGTCTTGCCAGTGCCGGTGCTGTCCTCGCTGGTTTTAAACAACGCACCGATGAACCACGCCGAACTGGAGCATGCGTTTGATGTGATGATTGATGTGCTGCCCGCCGCTAATGTCCGTATCCCACGCCACGACAAGGAGAATTCAATCAAGTTCGGGCTGCGCCATATGGTTGCGCGTGGTTTGGTGACCGAAAATGATGGTCGCTATACGCTCAATCCAAACAAACGTGAGATCTTGCAGTTCTACGCAAACTCGATTCAGCATCTGATGCCACAGAGCGACGGTCGCGAGGTCTAGCTTTCTGCAAGTGCAAAGGAATTGCTGCATCTGCGGGGTCATAAAGTTACCAAGACGTATACTTTTGCTATTGCATTGTTGCGTGGCAATTCATATCCCGACTGTAGATCCGCGATTCTGCATTGCGGCAATGCTATGGATATAAGGGGGCCGAAATGGCTTTGGACATCAATCGCGAAATTGCACCGTATGATGCACCCGAAAAGGACCTCTATGAGGTCGGTGAGATGCCCCCGTTGGGCTATGTCCCCCGTCAGATGTACGCCTGGGCCATTCGCCGCGAACGCCACGGCGAGCCGGACAAGGCGATGCTGCAAGAGGTCGTAGATGTGCCCGAGCTGGACAGCCATGATGTGCTGGTCTTGGTGATGGCCGCAGGAATCAATTACAACGGCGTTTGGGCCGCATTGGGCGAACCGATCAGTCCGTTTGATGGCCACAAACAACCCTATCACATTGCCGGTTCGGACGCCTCGGGGATTGTCTGGGCTGTTGGTGACAAGGTGCGGCGCTGGAAAGTTGGCGACGAAGTTGTGGTGCATTGCAATCAGGATGATGGCGATGACGAAGAATGTAATGGCGGCGATCCAATGTATTCGGCCAGCCAGCGCATTTGGGGCTACGAGACCCCGGATGGGTCATTCAGTCAGTTCACCCGCGTACAGTCACAGCAATTGATGCCACGCCCGCGCCATCTGACGTGGGAAGAGTCGGCCTGTTATACACTGACATTGGCGACCGCCTATCGCATGTTGTTCGGTCATGAACCGCATGATCTGAAACCGGGTCAGAATGTTTTGGTCTGGGGCGCGTCCGGCGGTCTTGGCTCCTATGCGATCCAGTTGATCAACACCGCTGGCGCCAACGCCATCGGCGTCATCAGCGATGAATCCAAACGCGATTTTGTGATGGGTCTGGGGGCCAAAGGCGTCATCAACCGCAAGGATTTCAATTGCTGGGGCCAGATGCCAACGGTCAACACGCCGGAATACGCCACTTGGTTCAAAGAGGCGCGCAAGTTTGGCAAAGGCATCTGGGGTATCACCGGCAAAGGCGTGAATGTCGATATGGTGTTTGAACACCCGGGCGAGGCGACGTTCCCTGTTTCGACGTTTGTGTGCAAAAAGGGCGGCATGGTGGTGATCTGTGCAGGCACGTCCGGGTTTAACCTGACTTTTGATGTGCGCTATATGTGGATGCACCAAAAGCGTCTGCAAGGCAGCCATTTCGCCCATCTGAAACAGGCCAGTGCCGCGAACAAGCTGATGCTTGAGCGCCGTCTTGATCCCTGCATGTCCGAAGTGTTTTCTTGGTCAGACTTGCCGCAGGCGCATGTGAAAATGCTGCGCAACGAACATAAGCCCGGCAATATGGCGGTTTTGGTTCAGTCACCCGTCACCGGGTTGCGCACCTTTGAAGAGGCTCTGGACACCGACCGTTAAGGGAAACCCACGGGGTCCACCCTGAATGTTGATCATAATCGCCCGCGAATCACTCTGTCAGATTCGCGGGTGATTTGCATTTGCGCTGCTGTTTATTGCATTTCAATCACTTAGAATTTACAGCCTCACCATATCTGGGGAGTACTAATTGGCGAATTTCCTAATAATTTTCCTCATGCTAAGGTTGTGTTAATACTTTGTTAACCACTAAAGGGTGAGTTTGGATATGCAAAATGACTGGATATTGGACGTACTGGCAGACCTGAAAACCTTTGCGGAAACTAATGGCCTTGAGGCGCTAGCCCAACAGCTGGATGATACCGCGCTGGTCGCAGCTGCTGAAATTTCGTCCACTAGGACAAGGGTACAGACAAAAGCTTATGGGGATACAAGCAACAATCGACCAAGCATTGGAGGATTTGGACGCCACCAACACGCTTGACGGACTTCAAAGCGTCATCACGACATTACGGGACGCGTTTGCGGTCGATCACATGGTCTATCATTGGGTGGACAGCGCCGGAGATCAATATGGGTGTGGTACCTATTCGGACGCTTGGCGCGAGCATTACATCAACCAGAACTATCTACGGGTAGATCCGGTGATTTCCGGCTGCTTTCAGCGGTTTCACCCGGTGGATTGGAAACGGCTTGACTGGTCATCAAGGGCGGCCCGGGCATTTCGTGCTGAAGCGATAGAATTTGGCGTCGGAAACCAGGGCTATTCGATCCCAATTCGCGGTCCAAAAGGACAGTTCGCTCTCTTTACTGTCAGCCACTCCTGCGAAGATGACGCATGGTCCAAATTTACCGAAGAGCGCAGCCGCGATCTGATCCTGATCGCACATTTCTTTAATCGCAAGGCACTGGAATTTGAACCAAACCGCGTACCAGATCAATCGCGTGCTCTTTCGCCGCGCGAAGTGGATGCTATGACGCTTTTGGCGATGGGTTACAGCCGCGCTAAGGCCGCAGATACATTGTCGATCTCTGAACATACCGTGCGTGTCTACATCGAAAGCGCGCGGTTCAAACTGGGCGCGCTGAACACCACTCACGCCGTCGCCCGTGCGATGAGCCGCGGACTAATTGTGATCTAGAATCACGATTTGTTCTCGCTGAGGGCGGTGCGCTGACGGCCTGTTAATCCTTGTTGATGTATCCCTGTTGACACATCGGACGACAAGGGGACACTGTCATGTTGCGTTATATCTATGCAGACCAATTGCACCATTTTCCGAAACTGGCCCGGACTATGTTCCGCGACCGCGCCGATCAATTTAGCGAAAGGTTAGGTTGGGAGGTCAACGTTGATGACACCGGCGCTGAGCGGGATCAATATGATGACCTATGCCCGTTATATGTGATCTGGGAACAGCCAGATGGCAGTCACGGCGGCTCAATGCGGCTGTTGCCAACCACCGGCCGGGTCATGGTAAACGAAATATTTGGCCATCTGACGGGTGGTAAGCCTATCACCAGCCCGCTGATTTGGGAATGCACCCGTTTCTGTCTTGCACGCGGGGCCGGCGGGAACGTCGCCGCTGCGCTGATGTTGGCGGGCGGTGAGATTATGACCGGCTTTGGTGTTCGTCACTTTGTGGGGGTGTTTGACGCACGCATGGTGCGGATTTATCGCGCGATTGGCTCGTCACCGGAAATCCTTGACTCAGAGGGGCAGGGCCGTGACAAAATAAGCGTCGGTTTGTGGGAATTCACCACACTGGCGCGGGCAAAGGTTGCTTTGCGGGCCGGGGTGTCGGCAGAGTTGTCGCGTCTTTGGTTTGAGCGGGCATTTGGTGACAAAACGACTGAGCAATTGGCGCTTTCGGCCTGATCCGGGCCGACGCCTCTGGTGCCGCTGAACCAGCGGCGTTAGAGTTTCGGAATGAACACAGAAACCGTTACGTTTTCCGAAGATCAGGCCTCTGCATTTGCCAGCGTCGCCGAAATGCTGCGCGGCGCTGGCGTCGACCTAGAGAACGGATTGCTGACGCCGCCGCGTGACAAAGGTGCCGGGGTGATGGCGGTGATCGGCAAAGCCGGGTCTGGCAAAACCCTGCTGCTGGCTGAGTTGTACAAAGCGCTGGAACAGGCCGGGGTTGAGGTGATTTCCGGCGACTACGAAAGCCGCAAGCGCAAAGACAAACGCACATTGGCCATTCTGGCGCCGACCAACAAAGCCGCCAGTGTGTTGCGCCTGCGCGGTGTTCCGGCGACGAC
The DNA here is from genome assembly GCA_047623555.1 of Granulosicoccus sp. Taxonomy (GTDB): domain Bacteria; phylum Pseudomonadota; class Alphaproteobacteria; order Rhodobacterales; family Rhodobacteraceae; genus NORP181. Next base: position 4,750 of record JBLHMP010000005.1, on the reverse strand, counting down.
GATCCACCGCATTTTGTACACACCGATCTATGACCCGGAATATGAGCGCATCGCCCAATGGCTGGCTGGCAGCGGCGAGAGGCCAACAATTGAGGACCTGACCGATCAGTCGCTGGACCGCGCCGCCGCGTTCTACAGCAAAAATAAATCCATCCCCGGTGCTTTGGCGGCTGCGGGGTTGCGCGGATCGGATTTTATCACCGGCTGGGCCCGACGCGAAGACCCGTTGGATATCGGATTTGTCGACGAAGCGTCGATGCTGGACGCCAAGCAATTTGCTGATCTACAAGAGATCTTTCCGAACCTGCTGCTGTTTGGCGACCCTGCACAGCTTGCTCCGGTGAACCAGTCAGGGTCGATGGTGTTTGAAACACTTGCGGCGCCGCGGATATTAGAACTTAGCCGTATTCACCGACAGGATGCCGACAATCCGATCCTTGATCTGGCACATGCGCTCGCTGATCCACAGCTACAGTTTCAGGATTTTGAGCGTATGATCGAGGACGCCGCACGCCGTGATGAGCGGGTGGTCTGGGGGCAGCGGGTCGAGGTTGATTTGATGGCGCGTAGCCCGGTTTTGGTTTGGCGCAATGTCACCCGTATCAAGCTGATCAACGCATTCAGATCTGTTCACAACGCCCCAAGCGACGAACTGGTGCCAGGCGAGCCGTTGATTTGCGATGGCATAGAACTCCCCCTTAAGCACCGTAAAAAGCGGCTTGATCTTGAGGCGCGTGGCCTGATCAAAGGTGCCCAGGTGATCTATCTTGAACCGGGTCGCAAAGCCGGGTTTTCGCGGTTGCATGTGATGGGGGCCGAAGATCCGCAGGTTAGCGCCGCCTCAATTGTCAAAATCGAAATGCCGGACGAAGAAGAACCGTTCATCCCTTTTGCCGCACGCATGGGCGCGACGTTCCTGCACGGGGCTGCGGTGACCATCCACAAGGCGCAAGGTTCGCAGTGGGATACGGTGCAGGTGTTTGCACCGGACCTGTTTGTCGCGGCGCGCGTCGGTCGGGTTGAGGCGGGGCAACCATTGTGGAAACGGCTGGCCTATGTGGCGATCACAAGGGCGCAGAACCGGTTGATCTGGGTTGTTCGCAACCGGCTTTCAAAACCGACCTATGAATTGCGTATAGATGATTTGCGAAGCGCCGCTGCTGCGCCGCTGACATTGGAAAGGGAAGAAATATGAAAACGATCCTGATTACCGGAGCAAGCTCGGGTATTGGCCGGTGCACAGCTGAACTTTTCCTGAATAATGGCTGGCAGGTTGGTTTGCTTGCCCGGCGCGCGGGACCATTGCAGGAATTGGCGGATCAATACGACGCGGCCATTCCATTGGTGGCGGATGTGACGGATCCAACGGCGGTTGAAGAGGCGTTTGCAACCTTGGTCGCCAAATCTGGTCGGCTGGATGTGTTGTTTAATAATGCCGGGATTTCAACACCGCCGGGAACCATTGACGAGATTGATCTGGAACACTGGAATTCGGCTGTTTCTGTTAATCTGACAGGTATGTTTTTGGCGGCGCGCTATGCCTTTGCCGCGATGCGGGCGCAGGATCCACAAGGTGGCCGAATCATCAACAACGGCTCAATTTCTGCCCATGTGCCGCGCCCGGGGTCGATCGCCTATACGGCGACAAAACACGCAGTGACCGGCATGACACGGACATTGTCGCTGGACGGGAGGCCGTTTGATATTGCCTGCGGACAGATTGATATTGGTAACGCGCTGACGCCGATGGTTGAACAAATGAACCAAAAGATACTGGCAGATGATCCCACTGCCGAAGTGCAGCAGTCCATGGACGTGTCTGAGGCGGCGAATTCTGTGCTTTATATGGCCGGGTTACCGTTGTCTGCTAACGTGCAATTCATGACGGTTATGGCAACAAAAATGCCATATATCGGTCGTGGCTAGATGGGATAGATAAGAGCCTCCGGCGGAGGTATTTGGGACGAGAAGAATTAGGTGTAGGGTGGGTGAAAACCCACGCTCTTTTAGGTGTTGCGTAAAAGCCTGAAGGCAGCTGAAGCGCCCCATCCGGCGGCAATGGCGATGGCTAGTGACATCAATCCGTACCACATCGGATTTTCACGCGACAATACGTACAGCCAACGCTCTAGGCCAACCTTGCGCACGTCGATTGAAGTTTCATAGCTCGCCACGATTTGACCTGCACGCGTTAGAAAAATACGCGTGGTATAGTCGCCTTCGGTCAGGTTGGCAGGCATCTTGATTGATGTGCGAAACAGAGTTTGCTGGTCAACAGCGACCTGGCCTTCAAGCAATTGGTACAGATCGGCCTCGCGGCGTATTCGGATTATGGCATCGGTGAAGCTGCCTGCATCTTTGATATACGAGGGTGCGCCGACGGATCTAATTGACTGATTAATGGTAATATTTTCGCGTAAATCTTCGGTGGCAGTCAGCACGTCGTCAAGTGGTCCAGATGTGGCGACCGCATAGAAAACCGGCGCAGAATCAACCTCGACAGAATCGACGTTGACCCAGATGCCGTATCGGTATGCTTTGCGGCGCACGATGACAGATTCATATGGGCTAGCAACGGTGATCACAACCTCAAGAGGGGCCCCCATCGGAATCGGCACTTCACGTTTAACCGCGCCAAAAATCAGGATTTCCGAACCATCAAAACTCGTCGTGATGGCGACCTTGTCTTTGGACAGGCCCAACACAACTTCTTCGGCATGGGCCATAAAGGGCAGTGCTATCAACAACAGGGCAAGCCAACGCATTCAGTGCCCTCCGACCACGCCAAGCGAATAAAGCTCGGAGGGTTGCAGCAATAGGTCAGCCGCCAGTTTACCGCAGACAATCAGCACCATCAGCGCCAGCAGGACCCGCAATTGTTCGGCTTTCATACGCAGACCAATCTGGGTGCCTATCTGCGCACCAATAACGCCACCGATCAACAATAGAACCGCCAAAACAATATCAACGGTAAAGTTGGTTGTGGCATGTAACATCGTGGTAAAGGCGGTTACGAAAATGATCTGGAACAGCGAGGTGCCGATAACCACTTTGGTTGGCATACCCAAGATATAGATCATTGCGGGCACCATGATAAAACCGCCACCAACGCCCATAATCGCGGCCAAAATACCAACCAGAACTCCGACGATCAGTGGCGGGATAACTGAGATATATAGTCCTGAAGTGCGAAACCGCATCTTGAACGGCAAGGCGTGAACCCAGTTGCGCTGTCGACGTTTTGGCGCAACGGTTCCTCCGGATTTGCGAGATTTACGGATTGCATTCAGGCTTTCGATGAACATCAGTCCACCGACGACACCAAGAAACACCACATAGCAAAGCCGGACCAGCAGATCGACCTGACCGACGCTTTTGAGGTAGTTGAACACCACAACGCCCAGAGCGGCACCAACAAGACCGCCGACCAGCAGCACGCCCCCCATTTTCAGATCAACAGTTTTTCGTCTGAAATGGGCCAGTACACCGGAAAACGACGACGCAACGATTTGGTTGGCTTCGGTTGCAACGGCCACTGCCGGGGGGATGCCAATAAAAAACAACAGCGGCGTCATCAAAAACCCGCCGCCGACGCCGAACATGCCGGACAGTATTCCCACCAGACCGCCCAATCCCAACAAGAGAAAGGCGTTTACCGATACTTCGGCGATGGGAAGGTATATTTGCATGTATGTTCCTAAACCGCCGCCTTTTGCTTTGGCAACGGGTCAAATTTGCAAAGACGCATTTTTTTTGCTGGTCTGATGGGGGAAGTGGTCAAAGCCTGCCAGGCCTATCGCTCTTTGACGTAGGGTTCGCCGCCAGCGCGCGGTGGGATTGCCTTGCCAACAAATCCGGCCAGGATGACCACGGTCAATATATACGGAAGGGCGTCCATGATTTGCACCGGTATGGTGAAATCGCCGATACCGATGTTTTGATAACGCAGCGAAACCGCCTGTAAAAACCCGAACAATAAGCAGGCGATCATCGCATACCAAGGCCGCCATTTGGCAAAGATCAGCGCCGCCAACGCGATGAATCCACGCCCGGCGGTCATTTCTTTGACAAACCCGGCCTGCAGTGCCGTTGACAGATAGGCCCCGGCAAGTCCGCATAGGATGCCGCAAATGGCAACAGCGGCAAAGCGCATGCCGACCACGGATATGCCCGCAGTGTCGACAGCCGCAGGATTTTCACCGACGGCGCGAAGGCGCAGGCCAAACCGGGTGCTGTACAGCAACCAATACGAGGCAGGCACAGCCAGAAACGCCATATAGACCAAAATTGAATGACCGGACAAGAGGTCGGAATAGATCGGTCCAAGGACCGGCACATCGCGAACTGCATCAGCAAATGGCAGATCAATCGGGGTAAAGCGCGCGTCCCCGGTCAGTGCGGGGGTACGTCCCCCCTGTTTGAACCAGCTTTGTGCGATAAGCACCGTCAGCCCCGAGGCCAGAAAGTTAATGGCGACCCCTGATATCAGCTGGTTGCCCCGAAATGTGATAGACGCCAGCCCGTGCAAGCCCGAGAGCAACATGGACGCGCCGATGCCAGCCAATAGGCCAAGCCACGCAGAGCCAGTGATCGCGGCAAAAGCTGCCGAGAAAAACGCGGCTGCCAGCATTTTGCCCTCAAGCCCGATGTCAAAAATACCGGCGCGTTCGGAAAACAACCCGGCCAGACAGGCCAAAAGCAACGGTGTCGCAAGGCGCACAGTGCTGTCGAGCACCTGAATGATAGTTAG